>DATEDY010000104.1:0-3447 GCA_035281405.1 Flavobacterium sp. | reverse complement strand
GTTGGTATTGCGAAATTAGGTGATATCAAATCTGTCGGACGAATAGGAGGAAAGGCTTTGGGGTGGTTTTTAACTGCTTCACTGATTTCTCTTTTAATAGGAATGTTTTGGGTGAATATTTTAGAACCTGGAGCTGGATTGAACTTGTCAGGTGTCGATTTAGCTTCGGCAAAAGAGGTAACAGAAAAAACAACACATTTCTCTGCACAGAATTTCGTGGAGCATATCATTCCTAAAAGTGTGGTTGAAGCCATGGCAATGAATGAGATTTTACAAATCGTTATTTTCTCTATTTTCTTCGGATTGGCAGCTGCTTCATTGGGGGATTATTCAAAACCTGTTATTAATGCTTTGGATAAAACTTCACACATCATTTTAAAAATGGTAAATTATGTGATGAAGTTTGCACCAATTGGTGTTTTTGGAGCTATAGCCGGTGTTTTCGCTATTCGGGATTTGGATGAATTGTTGATTACCTACGCCAAATATTTTGGATCTTTCTTAGTAGGGATTTCATCACTTTGGGTTGTCTTGCTTTTAATCGGTTATTTGTTCTTAAAAGGAAGAATGACCGTATTACTGAAACATATCATAAGTCCGTTAGTTATTGCTTTCGGTACAACAAGTAGTGAAGCTGTATTCCCGAAATTGACGGAAGAATTGGAACGTTTCGGAGTGAAAGATAAAATTGTATCGTTCATGTTGCCATTAGGCTATTCGTTTAATCTTGATGGAAGTATGATGTATATGACTTTTGCCAGTATTTTCATTGCTCAGGCATACGGAATTCCGTTGGATTTAGGAACGCAAATGACGATGCTTTTGGTGTTGATGCTAACAAGTAAAGGAATTGCCGGTGTGCCAAGAGCAAGTTTAGTGGTGGTTGCTGCAACTTGTGGAATGTTTGATATTCCGGTGGAAGGAATTGCCTTGATTCTACCAATTGACCATTTCTGTGATATGTTCAGAAGCGCAACGAATGTGTTAGGAAATGCCTTAGCAACTTCGGTTGTGGGTAAATGGGAGAAAGAATAATAGCCAGATATATAAAATAAAAAGCGACCTTTTGGTCGCTTTTTTTATGCTAAGAATTTAGCCTTTAATTCCGGTGTGGGAATCATGCAGGATTCTTTTTTACCATACCATTTGTATCTGTTTTTAGCGATATAATCGTAAACAACATCACTGAGTCTGGTGGGAAGATACTTGAATATTGAAAGTAGACTGACAAATCCAACAAGTGAACCAGCGATTCTAATCGCCGCAGCCGATTTGTAATAATAAGCTCTTCCGGGTTCATATAATAAAATGCTATCTATATTTCTCTGAGAAATACCAAGATGTTTGATTATTTTTTGCCCAAGCTCAGATTGTAGCGCTACAAATCGGTACAGGTCATTTTTATCGTGTTTGATAACATATTGAACCGAAGTGTTGCACAAATTACAAACACCGTCAAAAAGGATTATTTTTTTATTGTTTGGTATTCCTTCCATGTTATTTTGGTTGTATGTATTCCAGTTGGTCCAGACTTACTTTTGAAGTAAAGATACCATAATTTACTGTAGCTTTATTTTTTTCAATAGTATCAATCGTACCGATTGATTTCCCGTCAATCATGCGTACTCTGTCGCCAACCTTAAGTATTACTTTAGGTTTGTTTTCTTCTTCAATTTTAGCCTTTAGTTTCTTTTCTTTCTTTTCCTTACGGATTTCTTCAACCTTGACCTGAACTTCTTCAATGACTTTTTTGACGATGACTTCTTTTTCTTTCTTTTCTTTAACGGTCAATTTTTTTCGTTTCGAATTTTCAATTTCTACCATTTTTAAAAATTCACCAATTAATTCTTTCTTATTCTTATTATTGAAATATTTTTCAGAAATATCATCAATTTTCTGACCCATGTAAACCAAACGCTGATTGGCATCGAACAATTCTTGGTAACGCTCTAATTTGTCTTGGATTTTAGCATTGATGTTCTCCATTTTCTTGCTTTCTTCCCTTGCTTTGCTTTCTTCTTCTTTTAAGTTTTGCGAAGTTTTTTCAAGTTTAGAGCGTTCTTTTTGAAGATTGGCAATTGTTTTGTCAAAACGTACTTTACCGCCTTCAATTTTCTTTTTAGCTCTGTTAACCAATCCGTACGGAATGCCATTTTTTTGTGCTACCTCAAAAGTAAAGGAACTTCCGGCTTGCCCAAGGACTAATTTATACATTGGTTCCAATGATTTTTCGTCGAAAAGCATATTGGCATTGGTTGCAAAAGGCAATTCATTTGCCAACATTTTTAAGTTGGAATAATGCGTGGTAATAATTCCGAAAGCTTCACGATGATAGAATTCTTCCAGAAAAACTTCAGCTAAAGCACCACCTAATTCAGGATCGGAACCAGTACCAAATTCATCAATTAAAAACAACGTTTTGTCATTGCATTTCTTTAGAAAGTAGTTCATGTTTTTCAATCGGTAACTATATGTACTTAAGTGATTTTCAATGGATTGATTATCGCCAATATCCGTCATAATACGATCAAAAAGGCATGTTTCGCTTCGTTCATGTACAGGGATTAACATACCCGATTGCAACATTAACTGAAGTAAACCAACTGTTTTCATGGATATGGTTTTTCCACCTGCATTCGGTCCGGAAATAACCACAATTCTGTTCTCCGGATTAAAATCAAAAGTTTGCGGATACGTAACTTCCTTTTTTATTTTATTGGTCAAATACAAAATAGGATGGAAGGCATCTCGGAAATAGATTTTGCGTTCTTCCGTGATATTTGGCAACAAGCCATTTATTTTTCTGGCGTATTTCGCTTTAGCGGCAATAACATCAATATCGCTTAAAAAATCCTGATACTGTACCAAAAGAGGTAAATAAGGACGAATTGTATTGGTCAGGTTTTTGAGAATTTTAATGATTTCTTCTCGTTCTTCATATTCCAGGTTAGCCAATTCTCTTGAATAGCGCAATGTTGCTTCAGGTTCGATATAGGCAATGCTTCCGGTTTTAGAACTTCCTAAAATGGAACCTTTCACTTTTCGGCGATACATAGCTAAAACAGCTAGAACACGTCGGTTTTCCACAACCGTTTCTCTGATTTCATCCAAATAACCTAAAGAATTGTACTGACTCAACGCTAAACCAAAGCTTTGATTCACTTTGCCACGTACGTTACCCATATTACGACGGATTTCCAATAAATCAGGAGTTGCATCATCTTTGACTTCTCCATATTTATCAAGAACCAGATCGATTGCTTTGGTAATTTCTTTTGTGATTTCTATTGCACTCGATTTTAAATGTAAGGCAGGATAATAATCTTGAAACTTCTTTAAAAACTGCAATAAAATATTGGTGTTCTCAGATATAGAGTGGATTTTCTTAAAACTGGTCAGTTCCAAAAAACTATCTTCAATTGCTAAGAATTTAATTTCGTTCGTAAT
>DATEDY010000103.1:0-3725 GCA_035281405.1 Flavobacterium sp. | reverse complement strand
CCTCCTGCCGGCTCGCCAATGCAATACCCAACAGCAGATTTGTCTTCTTTGCCTATGCTTGGCAATATGGATAACATCAATTTCCTCCAACGCCAAATGGGTGTCAGATGGCCTGAATTCAGCTGGGAAACGCAAAAAGGAAGTGCTGATCCTAAAAGATGCTACCAACAGTTTGCTCCTTATATCTCCAGAATCGGGTATACCGATGAAGGCAGAGTATACTCTATCATCTGTCCGCAGCAAGGTATCTGGCTGAAAGACGAACTTTGCTTGAACGTCGAAGTGACGGTTACCGGTCAAAGAGGTTGGGTCAACGAACAACCGGCCAATAAAAACGAATACTTGGCTGCCGATATGACGGTGGAAGGCAAAATCTGGTTCACACCCAGCGAAAAACAAGGCGATAAAATAAACGAAATCTGGCCGCTGCTACAATATTCTTTACCTAAATTCCCTTTAGATAAAGACAACGCCATCCGAGTGCAAACCTATCTTCCGGGAAATCCTAACCAACCAATCTTCCCGGTTCGTGGCGGAATATCAACGCTTTTCGATAACCCTACATTCGCGCTCCATCCGGAAGCTTTTGCGACAGGTAACATCGCGGTCGAAATTGGCGATATCAAACTAACAAAAGATCCTATCGTCGACGAATTCAACAAACTGGTCATGGACGCTTTCAACTTAGGCTCAGGCAACATGCTGCAACCTGGAAACGTCCTGTCGTGGAATCTTTGGTTCACACAACCCGGACTTGTCAATATTCCGGAATGGAAAAACCACGCCGAATTCTGGCGTAAATCCATCGATGCTCACCATGGCTCGCCAACAGGGGACGGAACGAATCCACGCTATTTTGACGGTACGCCCTTCAATCCTGAACAATACGCCATCGACGAAATCATCCAAAAGATCATCGATTACATCAAATCACATATTTAGTTTATTAACCACGCTGAATTTTAAGGTTGGGTTGGAATTTCATGAAGAAATCCAACCCAATCCTTTTTAAACAGCACTTCCGTCAGTTCGTCCCGATAGTTATCGGGATTCTGAGGAACGAAGAAAATGTATCGAGAACAGTTCTTCAATCGAATAATCCAACAATCTAAACAATAGCGTGCCCCTCCGTTCCTCCGGGTCGCGTGTTCCGCTGTATCTTTATTAAAGGCAATTGAGATTAAAGATAATTGAAGCTCTCGAAATCCCTTTAATAAAGGATGCCGCTGCACCCGCTCACGCAGGCATCCCGTTAGCAAGGTTGTATCCCTTATAGATTCCAATAGTTCTTCAATCTAAATCCTACCGTCAGTTCGTCCCGATAGCTATCGGGATTCTGAGGAATGAAGAAAAATGTATCGAGAACAGTTCTTCAATCCAAAAAACGGCACAAATTTTGTAATACAATTCTGTCAAATTATAAAACCGTAAAACTAATCAATACGGACAAACAAGAAAAACAAACTAAAAAACAGAAAAAAGTATGTCATCATCAGCAGAAACGGGACACGCAAAGAACCTTGCTAACTTCCAATCACTTATCGAATTCGTTTCCGGCTACGGAACAATGTACAATCCATCAAAAGACACCCTCAAAATTCCCCATCTCAACCTCATCGCGACAAATGCGCATGCAAAATTGGCAGATGTCATCCAAAAAAACACCGAATACAACACTGCGGTAAACAACCGAATCATCGCTTATCAAAATCTAAGAACGCTGTCAACCCGACTCATTAACGCCTTACAAGCGACAGATGCGCCTAAAGAAATGGTGAACAACGCCAAAGTATACAATCGAAAACTTCAGGGCAAAAGAGCATCAAGCGCAGCAATCGTAACCAATCTTGACACACCCGCACCCGTAAAAATCAGTGTCAGTCAGCAATCATTTGATCTCCAAATTCAACATTTCTACGCACTTATATCCGTTTTGAAATCGGAACCAAGCTACACGCCAAACGAAGACGAATTGAAAATTAGCACCTTAAACAATAAACAAAATGACCTTATGGACAAAAACAAAGAGGTGTCAGTGGCCTATGTCAATGTCAGTAACTCCAGAATCATGAGGGACAGAACACTTTATGCCAACACCATCGGACTCGTAGATGTGGCCACCGAAGTAAAAAAATACGTCAAATCAATTTATGGCGCCAACAGTCCGGAATTTAACATGATCAAAGGGATTAGATTCAGAAAGGTTTTATAATCTGCCTCCCCACTTCCTGATATAGCTTTCTTTTGTTCATTTTTTTTATAGTGAAAGAAAGAAAGCTTTTTCTTTACTAATGCAATTCGTTACTTCCAAAAGACTTTTCGCTTCTGTCAAAAGACTTTTAGTTCCTGTCAAAAGAGTTCTTACTCCTGTCAAAAGACTTTTTCTTCCTGTCAAAAGAATTCTTACTCCTGTCAAAAGACTTTTTACTCCTGTCAAAAGAGTTCTTACTCCTGTCAAAAGACTTTTTCTTCCTGTCAAAAGACTTTTTCCTACTGTCAGAAGACTTTTTCTTCCTGTCAAAAGAATTCTTGTTCCTGTCAAAATATTTTTTTCCTCTGAAGTCATTACAAAACAGTCTGCATTCAAAATATAAACGCAAAACAAAAGCTTCTTTTCGTACTTTTATCAGCAAGAAAAAAAAGTATAATCTGTAAGAACTGCATCTGTGCATTCAACCCAATCCACTATTCATTTTAAACAATACTAATTCATGAAATCATCTGTACTTCTCCTCATAACCTCTTTATTCATTTCAACAACAGCATTTTGTCAGGATACACTTGACTTCGATTACAAAAGAGACTTTGATAAAATCCTAAAGGAAACACAAAAGAAGGATGGCCCCATTGCTTATGATAAACTATTCCCTCGATTCATTGCCGGAGATACAACACTAACTAATTACGAAGTACTGGCATTACAGATTGGCTACACCAAAGACAAAAAATACCTTCCCTACGGCGATATCGAACTGGAAAGGGAAATATGGAAACTCAACGAAGAAAAAAAATACACTGAAGCACTAAAAAAATGTGATATTCTTTTGAAGAATAATCCTTATAATCTGCTTGGAAACAGAGAAAAATCATATGCTTTATTAAAAACCGATAAAAAAGAAGAGTCAGTCAAATATTACAATAAATTCGATTTAGTTGTCGCTTGCGATTTATCAACAGGTTTAGGTACTTCGTATGATAATTCGATCTTTGTATTATCCCCCGCTGACGGCCAATGGATTATTCGTCTCGCTTTACATGAAGAAATCTGTAAAATGGGTTCAGGAAGAGATAAAGACGGAAACTTTCACGATATTTTAGGTATAAAATTTGAAGGCCAAGAAAAATGCATGGACTTATTCTTTAATATAGAACACGCTGTAAAAAAAATGTTTGCCAAATAACCGAACACATCCCTTTCATTTCAAAACTTTTTATCTTCAAAAAAACACCTTAGTTTTAAAAGGAATTTTTCTTCTGATAAAAGAAATTTCCTCAATCATCTTAGAATTTCAAGCGCTGTAACAGAGGAAATCAAGACCTTAGTAACTCAGAAACTTAGTAACTCAGCAAGTCTTTCAAAAAATTTGAAAATAAATTTGGTCACCAATTAAAATATTCTTTACTTTGTTTTTCAAAGTACTTTAAAATGGACACACAAAATTACTTGCAGGACATTAAAGACATCAAACAAATGATGTCTCAATCTTCCCAATTTATTTCCCTGA
>DATEDY010000102.1:0-13715 GCA_035281405.1 Flavobacterium sp. | reverse complement strand
GGCAACTGAAACGCCAAAACTGAAGAGTAATAAATAACAAATTGCAGATCAGGAAGAGCACTGGCAGAAAACCAATAGTTCGCGAAGATAGTCATAATATATTAATTTAGAGTACTTTTCGGGATAAAGTTGGGATTGTTGAATTATTAGACTGTTAGATTATTAGACTTCTTAGAAAAAACACCTTACAGATTTTGGAAAGCAGTCAAGTACATAGGGAGAATTTCACTACTGCTAAACCTGTAAAATATTTCTTTCAATAATTTATAGCTATGGATTTGGAATTTCAAACCAAAATAGTACATTGCGTAAAGCAATTCTTACTTAAAAGAAGAGCTAACTATAAACAAATTAAAAAAACAAGTTATGTTAAAAAACATTTTACAATTGGATGGAGCGCAAGAGCTTTCAAATGAAATGCAAAAATCAATCACTGGTCAAGGTGGCGAACTAATGGCTTGCCGTTGTCCTGACGGATCATTAGTGGTAGCTCACGGTGATTACTGCGAGCAAATCGTAAGCCAATTTTGCGGTCAAGACATGTAATATCGTCCGCTTATAAAATTAAATCCCCAAAGAATGAAGCTTTGGGGATTTTTTTTTTGAGGTTTACTCATAATAAGCATTTAAAAAATGAGGCTGTTTTACTACTTCTAATTACTTTTGGGTTGAATTATAATCGTCAGAACTTAAATAATCAAACGAAATTTCAACAAGCTTATGATTAAAAAGCTATTGCTATTCCTTTTTCTTTTCGCTGATTTAGCGATTGTGACAGCACAGATAAAAATCCCGGAAAGACCTGCTCAGATTCCTTTTGTTATTGACAGTACTAACACGCTGGACGTATATGAACGTTCCCTTTTAGGAAGAAAAATAGAAAATTACTGCCGGAGTACCTCTACAGAAATTTTAGTTATGATGGTTTCTTCAACAAATGGAAACACTATTGAAACCTATGCCAAAGAGATTGGTCAACAATGGGGCATCGGAAAATTAGGCAAAGACAATGGCATAGTTATACTAATTGCTAAAGATGATCGAAAAATGAGCATTCAAAACGGTCATGGAATAGAACCCATATTGAGCAATGCCAAAACCAAGCAGATCATTGATCTGGAAATTACACCTCATTTTAAAGCCGGCGACTATTTTTTTGGAATCAGTCAAGGGCTTAATGCTATTTTTGATGTGTTGAAAGATGAATTTACCAATGAAGGCAATACGAATGCACTTCACCATTTTATAGTAGAACCGATTCCTTTATCCTCTTCAGATACCACTGAAACTGAAGATTACACTACAGCTGAAGGCATGTCTACCGAAGACAATACCGCAGTTATTATAATTCTTTTATTCTGTCTTTTGCTATTCATTTTTATCGTTGTTTCAATTATAAGAGCGGCAACAGGCAGAGGACTGATTGGTTACAGAGGAACTACGATTGGCGGTAATGGTGTACAAAATAATTTTTACAACAGAACCAGAGTAATTAACACTACTAATTTTTTCTCCAATCGAGGCAGTAGTTTTGGTAGCTTCAATAGTAATTCCGGAAGCAGTTGGGGAAGTAGTTCAGGTAGTTCCAGTAGCTCTGGCAGCTCAAGTAGTTCAGGAAGTGGCGGTACTTTTGGAGGCGGTGGTGCTTCCGGTGGTTGGTAAAAGCATTAAAATTATCAATAAAAATCCCCGATGATGGTCGGGGATTTTTGTTTTATTAAGACATGAATAAAATCTAAAATTCTAAGCTTCTTGCAAATTAAATCAGTTTTATTTTTTGATTATTTTAATTGGTGTTTTTTCATCTCCCGAAGTTACTGTTCCTAAATAAATTCCTTTGCTCAATTGAGAAACATCTAAACTAAATTGCAAAGAATTAGGTTTCACTACAATTAGTTTTTGACCATTAAGTGCATAAATTTCAATAAAATCAATACTTTTTTCAGATGAAAAAGTAACAATATCCTGAGTTGGATTAGGATACATCATGAGTTTATTTGTAACAAACGAATCTGTTGAAAGTGTCTGATCATTTAATAAGGCAATACGATTTCTGCCTACTCCATTATAAGAGGTAAATAAACCTCCAATCAAAATTTTATTATCAGATGTCAATTCAATTTCCGAAATACTACTATTAGCTCCTGAACCTGTAACAAAACTATTTTCCAATGACCCATCTGAATTTAAACGGACTATATTTTTTACCGGGGTACCGTTATAATTTGTAAAAGAACCTCCAACTAGTAATTTTCCATCAGATAACAATTTAATTTTAAAAACTCCCGGATTGTCAAAGCCAGTTCCAATAACAAAACTTGTGTCGAGTGTTCCATCAGAATTCAAACGTGCTAATCCTCTCATCGGAATAGCATCATAGGTTGTGAATGCCCCTGCAATCAATATTTTACCATCAGGTTGTACTACAATATCATCAATTGAGGTACCATTCCCGCCATTACCAGGATTGAATGTTGTATCCAATGAACCATCGGTATTTAATCGTGCAATATTATTTCGGGGAATACCATTATAAGCTAAAAAATCACCCCCAATAATAATTTTTCCATCTTGTTGGATATCCATTCCGTAAATTGAATTAATACCATCAGCTCCAGTACCACCGGAATTAAAATTAGTATCTAATGTTCCATCCGAGTTCAATCGAACAATTCCATTAAACGGATAGGCTCCATACGATACAAAACCACCACCAGCAACTATTTTACCATCCGATTGAATTTTGAATACATTAATTCTGTCTAGAGCATCAAATCCAGCACTGAATCCAGCATCTAAAGATCCGTCTGAATTTAAACGGGCAATAGCATTTCTTTGTGCTCCTCTGTATTTATTGAACATTCCACTAATAATTATTTTACCATCGGACTGTAGTTGCAAATCAAGAACATTTCCATCTGCTCCAGTGCCTGTATTAAAACTGTTATCTAAAGTTCCGTCATTACTAATTCTGGCCAGTCTATAATTTAAAACTCCGTTATAACCAACAAATCCTCCACCAACAAGAATTTTTCCATCATTTTGTTTTTGCATGACAGTTACACCTGCATTGGCACCAGTACCTAGATTATAAGGAGTATTGGGAGTACCATCATCATTTAATCGTACGATGTAACTTCTACCTTTTTTATTGTAATTTGTAAAACTACCCGCAACAACAATAGTTCCATCTAGTTGCGGTTCAACAGAATAAAAAATACTTAATGCAGCATATCCTACAGTAAATGAAGAATCTACAGAACCATCAGTGTTCAAACGAAAAACACCTGTCTCCTGATTCGTTTGAGCCAAATCACGATTACCAATAAGAATTTTAGCATTAGGAAGTACTGTAACAAATTGAATTCCTTCGATTGTTGAGATGAAATTGTAAGCGTTAAAACTGAAGCTATTATCCAAATCGCCGTTTGTATTTAAACGTACAATTCTGTTTTTCGTCACTCCATTATATGTTGAAAACATTCCTGATACCATAATTTTACCGTCAGCTTGCAATGCAAGAGAGTATACTGTTGTATCAAACCCTGATCCACTACTAAATCCTGGATCAATACTTCCATCAGTATTCAAACGTATGATTCGGTTTCCAGCTGTTCCATTATAAGTAGTAAAACTACCAGCAATTAATACCATTCCGTCAGATTGTATTTTAATCGAATGTATAATGGCATTTGCTCCAGTGCCTACGTTAAAAGCAGAGTCTAACGTTCCATCGGCATTTAAACGGACAATTCTGTTTTGTGACAAACTGTTATACGTCGTGAAATTTCCTGCCATCAAAATTTTGCCATCAGATTGTATTGCCAATGCATTGACCGTATTATTGGCCCCTGTTCCTACGTTAAAAGTAGCATCCAAAGATCCATCAATATTAAGACGTGCTATCCTATTTACTGAAGTTCCGTTGAATGTTGTAAAATTTCCTCCAATCAATATTTTACCATTAGCTAGTAAAACTATCGTTTGAATGGCATTATTAGCTCCTGACCCGGGATCAAATGATATATCCAATGATAAATCAGGATTAAGTCTGGCTATTCTGTTTCTGGAAATTCCCATATACGTTATGAAATTTCCACAAACGATAATTTTTCCATCCGGTTGTGTCACACTCGAATAGATTACTGTATTTGAAGTATTTCCATTTCCATTTCCCGTATCAGTCGGGTTAAAAATCATATCTAAACTTCCAGCCTGGGAAAGACCTGACAAAGAATAGAAGAGTAAAAAAAGTAGGGTAATTTTTCTCATAATAAAATTGGGTTTACGCTGCAAATGTACTGTTTTTCAATTAATTTATAATTTGTGAAATTGCAGTACAAAAATCCCCAAAGCTTCATTCTTTGGGGATTTTTTATTTCTTCTTCCGATTTTGTTTGAATCGGATTACATCCTTAATAATGGATTTATTGTTGGCATTGAATGGAACCAATTCAGAGGCTAACTGAGGATGATTGTTTATTTTTTCAGATACAATCTGATAAGCGATTTCTCTCGTGATTTCCTCAAGATCAATGTGTTTCTTGAATTCTCCTTTCATTACTTGCAAAAATGCGACACTACTGTCCTGATCTAGTCTTTCAGCATAGACTTTTTTGATTTCCGATGCCAATTCTTCAATTTGATCGAAGGTGGAAAAATACATGCTCATACAGTTTACCGCTTCTTTTTGTTCAGCCCAACCTTTGAGTAAGGTTTCCCTTGTCTCATTTATAAGAAGCATCTTATCTTTATAGAGTAGCGCTGCCTTTATATATTTATTCGCCGAAAGATGATTGTCCACCACTAACTGGTAATTTTTATTGGCCTCTACTCTATTGCCCATCTTCACACATACATCACCGGCTTTTTCGTGTTCATTCAATTGTTTGTACAATTCCAAAGCTTCCCGGTATGCATGGCCTTTCACATAACATTCAGCAGCGCGGAACTTATTATTATTGTACTTCAGCTGCATTATTGCTGCTTCATTATAGAATCCTCCGTCTTCAAGTATGGAAGCTGCCCGATAGGTGTTTTTCAGTAATTTGAAATAAATATGGGAAGCCATTCTGTAATCTCCTTTGGCTAAATAGTCTTCCGCCAGCTTTTCATATCTCTCATGCAACGCATTGAAACGATCTGTATTGATCAAAGCGGAGCCACCACCTCCAGAAGAAAAACGGGCATTGTAATTGCTTTTGTCGAAAACAAACACATAAAGCAAACCGGCTAAAATCATTAGACTTAAGAAGCCCAAATAATGTCCTAAACCTTCTCCTATATTGTCCATACTACAACTTCGCAATGAGGTTACAAAAGCGATGATCAAAATAAAACGTATCACACCGTAATTTGCTATGATCCAGGCAGTCTTTTCTAAAATTCCGATTGCAGTTCTCTTTATACTGTCTGAGCTGAATCCTCCCCCGAAAACAAAACGACCTCCATTACCTCCTCTCGAAGATCCGATAGCGTCCAATGGAATACCCAACTGCAACGCTTTCTCAGGATGTTTTTCCAAATACGCCAGAAGTTTGTCAATTTCCTTTTCATTTCCTGCCATAATCTTCTTTATGTTAAAAGGCAGATTATCTATTAATTCCTGCTCAGTCAACGGATTCTCAATGGATTTCTGTAAGGCTTTCTGATCAACGTCAACTTGCAATGAAGTAATAAGTTTGGGTATTTTGACACTATTTAACGGTTGAATAATGGGGCATTCCTTCATTTCCGGCAATCGCAATACCGACAGCCAATCGATTGCTTCTTCGAGTTCGCATAAGCCAATTTCAGGATGCATCAGATGGTAATTAGCTGAAAAAACGGTGGAAAATTCCTCGGCATTCATTTCAGGAACTAAAATCGTTCTTTCCGGGATGAATACTTTATCTTCTACCAACTGGAAATAGCTGTTTTTCTCTAAATCACTAATTTGCTGTTGTTCGTTCAAAACCACCAAAGCACCAAATAACTGATTGGCTACCGTACCCGCTACAGGAAAAACTTGTATCTTATCCAGAGAAAGTCCCATGCGGTCTATTTCACTCATCCAATACTCCAATGAAGCGCTTCGGATGAAAACACCGCGTTTGGGATACAACGTTTTGGTATGTATTTTTAATTTAAGTTGCATGAGTTAAAATAGTCTCTATAAATGGGTTATAATATTTTTCAGTAAATACTTCCGTTGTTATTTCGAGCTGATCGCCTTCTTTTTTAAAATACGGATTGCCGCAAAATTCATTCTCATTGGCAATAGCCGTTTGAACATTCATCACAAAAGGAATATAAAAAACCGGAATGTCGATATTACTACTTTTGAATACCAGTATACCATTCTGATTCGTAATGGTACTTCCGTCTTTCGATTCGGCACCAATGGTTTCGGTATAACAAATGGCGCCTGTTTTTTCAATAGCCGCTTTTAAATCTTTAGCCTTCGTTTCAGAAATATCGGAAAGAATGGTTCCACATCCTTCTCCCACAAGTGCGTTAGCATCACTAAGAGAAAATCCTGCATTGTCCATTAACGCTTTGATGAATGAAACTACTTGATTACCTACACGTTTAAGCATTAAATTGACTTTCATATCCAGGTTGATGATGGCATCTTTTTGAGCTAAATTAAAATGACGTGGCCATAGTTTATCAAAGCATAATGTGTCCACTTTAAACACGAACGAATTGAAATACAACTCGTTCTCATACAAACGCATTTCTTCAAAACGTCTGATCGTACTGTAACGTGGTTTGCTTCTTTGGTAGTCCGCTACAAATTGCGATAAACTGTCAGCATATTCGTTATAAGTTTCCTTAGTTGCCGCCGTATTGTCTTCGAGCAAGTTCAGGTTTTCGTCAATTTCCCATATTTTTTGCTCTCCTCTACAATAAAAATCTCCTCTGTAACCGAAAAAGAAAAGATGTTGATTGGACAGCCTATTGTCAAACACTTTTTTCTTTACAATAACACTGCCTTTTTCAAGGTCAATTATGGTAAGTTCCAGCGGCTCTTCAAAACTGTAAACCAGTAATTTCTTTTTACCTTTTGGATCTGTTGCCATGGCAAATCTTCCGTTTACCCGAGGCAGATTGGATGCAACAACAGTCATTCCTTTAGCAAACCGTTCTTCACTGAAGCTATACAAACAGCTGTTGAAATAGGCATAATAAACACCGTCACAATGAAAAACAGTCTGATAATTTCTATCGATGGTATACAACAAAGGAAGCTCACTCAATGTAGTAAGAACCGGTGTTGTTCTTCCTATTGGTGCATTTTGCATTTTTCTGGTCCATAATTCTTCCAATGGCAAAGCGATGTGCTGCATCAGTTTGCGTCCTTTGTTCTGGTTCTTATAAATATGTATATCGCCTTCAACATGTGTGGTAAAAACATATTTAAAAACATCATGATGAAGATTCATTACCCGTTGCATTGGTATTTGTTTCAGACATTCTTCGGAAGTGAACAGGAAAATTTCACGGTGTTTCCAATCTTTCTCAAAATCTTCTATAAAAGATTCCAAACCTTTTGCACAATCAAGCGCACCACTCAATTCCCCTAAACCGTCGATTACCTGATAGATAGAATTGGTTGATACCTGCTTGTATCCTTCTCCAATTACAAACACATCGCAATCAATATCTGTTTTCGGGTGTTTCGCTACGGCCAATGCAGCCGCAAAGGACAATATTTTAGGGTTTCCCCAATTTCTCAGTGAATTATCTATCAACAAAATGCGTTTGAAATCATCCGGTTGCGGCGGAATCTCACGTTGGATATACAATGCTTCATGATTGGCGATACGCGACAGGAACACATCATCATCGTTGGCAAACTCCGAAATCAGCAACTTATCAAAATCTCCTTTGTTCGTTAAATCGGATATACCACCCAAAGGCTGACTGCTGGGCGTATTGTGATGCAACGGAATATTGAGTCCGGACCAGATTCTTTTGATCAGACTTCCTACCGGAAAGGTTTGTTCGTTAAGCAATAGCTGTTCAACAAATTCTTCTGAGGAAACGGTATTGCTCTCGTCCAGAACTTCTTCCGTCAGCTTTTCATTCATTTCTTCCTGCGGCAAATTTTCCATCGCATCGATGATGGATTGCGTTAATGGGAAACTCGTTTTAAGCAAAGCAATCGTTCTGAAATCTTTGATAAAATTTCCTTGATTGAAAGGTTTTGGCTTGTTTTCCTTAAAGAAATCATACTGCTCTTCTTTAAACTGAACCAACATCTTTTTGGCTGAATCACCTGATAATCTGTTATGACAATCTCTAAATATAGTCTGAAACAAAAGGATTCGTTTGTCGCCTACTTTATATTCTTCGGGAAGTGCCGCCAGTTGTTTTAAGAAACTAACAATTGTCCTACTTCTTAAATATTTAAAATTCTTAAGATTGTATTCCTCTATCTTCTGTTTTAAATGAGATTCGATTCTTGCAATTCCTTTTTCGCTTTCGGGATTGGTTGCAATAATAGCCATAAGCAAACTGCCCAGCGGCGGTATTGCTTCCTCCGACAGTAAGCCAAGTACTTCCAACACATAATCGGAATAGGCAATGGTATCATCCGGATACGGAAACTCATAAATGAAATTCCATTCACCAAAGTCATCGTAATACAGCTCCCCTTTCCAGAAATAACTATCGTAGGATTGAAAATATTTTTTAAAGTCCATTATTATGAAAGCGTCAGTCGGAAAGAGCTGATCGATAATTGTTTTACATTATTTTTAGGAATTACAGTGTACGAACTATCAGCATGGAACAAGATCCAATTCTCCTGTTGCGGATTCAATTTTTGGTGAACTATTCCTGTAAGTACCGGATACTTAAAATCCATTCCTGTTGGCACCAGAAAATCATGAGTCAGCCACAACGTTTCCCCTTGCAAAGGCAACTGAGGCGTTCCCAGAATAATGATGGTATCATCAACCATTGTCCATTGTAATGGTTTCAGACGAAAATCAGGCGCTGTATTCATATAGTTTTCAAAAACCTCACGGGACACACACAATCCAAAAGCTTCCCTTTCGGTTACCGATGGTTTCAGACTAATTGCAATATCCTGTTGTACTCCAAAATAATTATGATTAAACCCGGGAAGTTCCACAGGCAAAACATTCCGGATGGGTCTCCAAACCAAAGCGGACGGCAGTTTTCCCGAAGGCAATAAACTCCCCACCGGAAACAACAAGTTCTCTTTCAATTCGTAAATCGTTTTAAAAGAAATTTGGTGCATTTCAGTTGCGTTGATTTGTTCGGGCAGAAAATCTTTAATCCAAATCAAATCTTCGTTAACCGAAGCTTTCAGATTGTCCCAATGGCGGATTCCCGACAAATAGTCTTTATGTTCCTTATTGATGGATAAATAGTACATTTTAAACCGTTTGAAGGATTTTTTGCCACAAAGCTTCTATTTCCTTCTGGATGTATTGTTTTTGGTCGTTGTTTTTAACCCAGTCACAACGTGTTTGTACATAACGCAGTTTGTCTTTGATGACATTCTGTTCTTCAAAAGAAAGCGAATCATCCTGCCATTTTGAAGCGAGATACTGCACTTCCTTCATCACTTCTTCCGCATTGGGTGCTTTATTGAACAAGGCCTGCGGGTGTGCATTCCCGGCATCGTCTTTTTCAATAATCTGATTGATGATGCCTTCTAAAATTTCTATCTGTTCTTCGGTATCCCAAATGTATTTCAATACCCATAAATCAGACAATACCGCTTCCGTTCTTCCGCACATCAATGCGCTGGCAGCAATAAGATTTTGCAGTTTAACCGCACGACGATCGGAAACCTTAATACCGGTATTTCTTAAACTGTGTACGATATCTACGTATTGTTTTCTGATGGGTGAAAGATCGATGTTTCTGCATTGCAATTGCAAAGCACGGATTTCATCGGCGGTGATGGTTGGTTTCTCCTCGGTCGTATTTCCTTCCAATTTCCAACCTGCCAATAACACCTGGTGCAATAAGTCCGGATCCACATAATCACACTGGATGCGAATCAGAAAACGGTCCAGTAATGCATTCAAGGCTTCGTCTTCAGGTAAAACGTTACTTGCGCCTACAAACATCAGCGCCGGTAATTTTTTGGTTTCTTTTCCCCTGCGAAAAATTTTCTCGTTAAGTGCCATCAATAAACTATTCAAGATAGCCGAGTTGGCGTTGAAAATCTCATCCAGAAAAACCATGGAAGCTTCAGGCATCATACCTTCGGTATTGGTGATTAATTCTCCTTCTTTTAATTTACGGATATCGAACGGACCGAAAATCTCATTCGGTTCGGTAAAGCGGGTCAATAAGTATTCGAAATTTTTACCCTCTTCAATACCGTTTGACAAGGCGCGTACAATAGCACTCTTTGCCGTTCCCGGAGGTCCAAGCAAAAAGGCGTTTTCTTTGGCCAACAATCCGATACCCAATAAGTCGACAATCTCGTCTTTACCAACAAAAGTTTCCTTTATATCTTTTAATACTGCGTTTAATTTTTCTGTAAGATTCATTATTGTTTTTTCATTACTATTATTCCTTCCGGCACTTCCATTGGGTTACCAGAATTTCCACCAACTTTTTTTCACTTGTTTTGCCTCCACCGGTTTTCCTCCACCAAAAGACAATTTCTTCTTTCCGGAATCCAGTAGGTATTGCATTCTTATATAACAATCTGTGATATCAAAATAAATTTCCCTTCCCGATTGTGTTGTAATCAGATCAAAATATTTTCCTTCCTCAGTAACCAATGACTGCATGGCAAATTCTTCTTGCAAATGCATCAGAAAATCCTTTTCATCTGAAATGCGGGTAACAATATAAGGTGCTTCTTTCGAACCATCACCCGTAAGCTCCATACAATCCAATATGATAAAGGCAAACACACTTTCTGATTTGGCATCATCTTCCCTATTCAGGTTTTTTAGTGCATAACTCTTATACAAATGCGCCTTCGGACATAAAAGCATATTGATGTTACGATACTCTGCCGCTTCCTCGAATTTATCTTCATCCAATAAATCTGCTATAGCATCCAAATCGTCAGAATACGGATCATAATCGGCGTGATTGATTACATACCCTCTTGATTTCAGAAAAGCCTCCTTTGAAGGTTCCTGAATAAATTGAAAAAAATGCTGATCCATACTATTTTCTGTTTACGTTATAACTCTTTCCAAAATACTTTCTGATAATCTCCGAAACCATTTAGCAATGCTGCCTTGATTTCAGGAACGCCTGCCAATAAAATATCCTTTCTTTCCACAATGCGGTCCAAATACAATTGCTGCAAACAATCATCTGAAAAAATGGTAGTCGCATTGATCTCATCGCACTTCAGATCAAAACCAATTGCCGAATAATGAAACTGTTGCAGATAGTCTGAAAAAATAACTACGACAGGATCATCGGCATCTACAATTCTCAGCTCTTCATTTATCTGCGGAAGAAATCGCAGACAGATATCGGCTGAAAGCATAGCCGAAGCATTCATCATTCCTTCATACTTTGGCAGTATCGTTTTCAGCGCTTCTATTTTATGTTCCCGGTATAAAAAAAGCTGTGCAGCAAAATACACGGTTTTGGCAGCCCATAATGCCGCTTTGGCATTAAACTGAGGCGCTGTATACGGGTAATGGAGTGCTTCTTTCTCGTATTCCGATTCGAGGAACAAAACAGCATCTGCTTCCTCATTCTTCGGTATCTCGATAAGCTTGTCATATAAAATGATTTGCTCTTCGGTACGCAAATGGTAAATGGTATCTAAAAACGCTCTTTTATTCTTCATTGCTTATTCTTCCTTCGTTTTGGTATCCATCAGTTTCAAAAGGTACGGCAATCGGAACTCACCATGCATCCCTTGGACCTGTTCGGCCACCCATTCTTTATCCACGCCAATGGCCGATACATAGAGCGGGTTTTTACTTTCACCCCGAAACACTTCGGTAACCGTTTCCTGATTGGCCTGAAATTTTGTTTTGGCCACACCCGCTACAGGAATTTTTCCTTCCAATGCAGCATACAGATGTCCGCCCAATCCATATCCACCTTCATTATCTACATAAATATAGCCATCAATAATAAGCAGCGTCACTTGCTTCAAATCAATTTTCTTCAATGCTTCGGTAATGCAAGGCATTTCCCTTTTGTAAAATGCACCGGGTATGTAATCTGCAACTTGATCTATGGTTACTTCAATGACATCCAAAGGTACTTCACTCTGCCAGTTTTCAAACAACAACAGTACTGTTTTGGCATAGCTTTCCTTATAATGGACATCGACGGCAACAAGCATATTTTGGGGACATTGGATAACAAATATAGTATTATAATCAGATTTTATAAAATATTATTTTTCCTATATTTGCCGGACCGGAAAGGATGATCGCTTAATTGGAAAAGCACCACAAGCACAGTGGAGATATGGGTTCGAGTCCGATTCGCCTTTCCTTTACCATTACTACTTCACTAGCTTATTCTGTTTTGTTTTTTTATTACCGATTTAAAATTTAGGGGAATGAGCAAGACTCGAACTTGCATTTTCAGAAGTGGAGTTCTGCCGTTTTCCATTTTAACTACCATCCCCAATTTTGCGGGTGTGCCGGACTCGAACCGGCGACCTCGTTCGTGACAGGAACGTAATCTTCCATCTGATCTAACACCCTAAATACTGCCGGGACTCGAACCCGTTACAAAAGATTACAAACCTCCTGTTATTCCCTACTGAACTACAGTATTCTTTACCATGATGTGATTTTATAATTTTTCAATAACACTCCAAAGAGATAATTTCCTGCAATACCTTCCATAATAGGATCCATGATTCGGCTTGCGCCATCCACAGGATCCAGTGGCGGGATATATCCCTGTTCGAATTGTTTCTTGCGCAATTCCTCGTGAGCACCGGTGGATACCCAGCCTACATCCACGCAACTCATATAGATATTGCTTTCGGCAAACTCCTTACCCGAAGTGAGTGTCAACATATTCAGTGCTGCCTTCGTCATATTGGTGTGCGGATGAAAAATCGTTTTATTCGCATAACTGAATATTCCTTCCGATGATGTTACATTGATAATGAATCGCTCCTTGAATTCCGATTGCATAAACAAGGGTTTCAATTCCTTGATAAGCATGTAAGGCGCCATCTGATTGATCAGATTCACTTCCACCAACTCATGCAATCCTACTTCTTCCAATGTGGAGTTCCAACTCGTTTTTTCACGATTATCCACTGGTAATCCGAAGCGTGTCAGTTCTACAGATGTACTTTCATTGACATCATAGTCCAATTTTTTGATTTCCATGGACACCGGTGTGGAATTGGGTTTTAGCAATAAATTCTCCTTTTGTGTCTCTATAATTTTCTCTTCGTTGTGAACCAAGGGCAAATAATACGTATCCGGATATTTAATCGTTTGTGCCGCATTATTGATCAGTATGTCAAGACTGTCAAACTTTGATTTGTAGAAAGCGATGAACTCCCCTATGGCATTCAGATTTCGTAAATCCAATCCATAAACGGTCAAACGTTCCTTCCATTCCTCAAAATCGGTTTCCTTACAGAACTGTTCATAAGCCAATCCCGGAAAGCGTGTGGTTACTACAACTGTTGCCTTACTACGCAGCAAACGCAAAGCCGTGGCATAACCTATTTTTACTCTTCCGCCGGTAAGAATCGCGTGACGTCCTTCAAGATTCACATT
>DATEDY010000101.1:0-5340 GCA_035281405.1 Flavobacterium sp. | reverse complement strand
AGGTTAAAAAAATAAGTATTTTTAGCTTCCAAAATTGTATTTCAGTTATGAAGAATTTTAAGTTTTTAGTATTAATGTTGTCTTTTTCTGGTGTTGTAACAGCGCAGGAACAAGGTCATTCTAAACCGAAACAGGAAGGTCATTCGGATACTAGTAAATTTCGTCAAATGTACGATCTGATGGCAACGCCTAATATGTATCGTACTGCTTCGGGTGCTCCAGGCCCGGAATATTATCAGCAAAGGGCTGATTATAAAATAGATATCGAACTGGATGACAAAAAAGCACGTTTGTCCGGAGTTGAAACGATTACCTATACTAATAATGCTAAAGAATCTTTGGATTATCTTTGGGTACAGTTGGACCAGAATTTATTTGCTAAAAATTCGAAAACACCATTAGTGCGTAACGAAAAAATTGATCCGGCTTTAAGTGCTGCTGCTTTTTCACGAACGTATATGGAAGAGAAGTTTGATGGCGGATTTAAAATTGAATATGTTAAAGACGCTTTAGGGCAGCCTGTTTCTTATACGGTTAACGAAACAATGATGCGTATTAATTTGAAAACACCTTTGGCTAAAGGTCAAAAATTTGTGTTCTCAATCAAATGGTGGTACAACATTGGAAACTATATGGTTGATGGAGGACGTTCTGGCTATGAGCAGTTTAAAGACGGAAATCGCCTTTATATTTTAGCGCAGTTTTTTCCAAGAATGGCCGTTTACAATGATGTGGAAGGTTGGCAAAATATGCAGTTTTGGGGACAAGGAGAGTTTGCGTTGCCTTTTGGTAACTATGAAGTAAATATTACAGTTCCTGCTGATCATATTATGGAGGCAACCGGGGTACTTCAAAATAGAGCGGAAGTGATTTCGCCAGCACAATACCAACGTTATTTATTAGCTGAAAAAACATTTGACAAGCCAGTTATTATTGCAACTCAGGCTGAAGCGATAGATAGAGAAAAATCATGGTCTGATCAGAAAAAAACATGGAAATTTAAAGCTGAAAATGTTCGTGATTTCGGAATTTCAACATCAAGAAAATTCATTTGGGATGCTATGGCTGTTAAGCTTGGCGAAAAAACAGTGATGGCAACTTCGGTATATCCAAAAGAAGGAAATCCATTATGGGAACAATATTCTACCAGAGCGGTAGCACATACTTTGAAAAGCTATTCTAGTCATACCTTTGATTATCCATATCCTAAAGCGGTTTCTGTAAATGCGCAGGATCAGGGAATGGAATATCCAATGATTTGTTGGAATTTTGGACGTCCTGATGAAAATGGCGTGGTTTCTGACCGAGTGAAATACGGAATGTTAGGTGTAATTATTCATGAAGTAGGACACAATTTCTTTCCTATGATTGTCAATTCTGATGAGCGTCAGTGGACTTGGATGGATGAAGGTTTGAATACTTTCCTAGAATATTTGGCTGAAATTGAGTTTGATCCGAATTTTCCTGTTGACAGAGGTCCGGCGAAATTAATCGTGCCTTACATGAGTGGTGATCAAAACTGGTTGGAGCCAATTATGTCAAATTCAGAGGTAATCAAACAGTTCGGAAACAATGCTTATGGTAAACCTGCAGCTGGATTGAATATTTTACGTGAAACCATTATGGGACGTGAATTGTTTGATCATGCATTCAAGACCTATGCAAACCGTTGGAAGTTTAAACACCCTACGCCTGAGGATTTCTTCAGAACAATGGAAGATGCTTCCGGTGTGGATTTAGATTGGTTTTGGAGAGGTTGGTTCTATACAACGGATTATAATGATATAGGAATTAAAGAAGTAAAACAATTCTATGTTTCTAACGAAGCTCCAGCCAATTTTCAGGCACAACAAACAAACAGACGCAATCGATTCAGAAATTCCGGGCCATTGGTTTATATGGTTGATGGAGCTAGTTCAGATATCAAAGCTGAGAATAAAAAGGAGTTGGATATAAAAGAAGTGAAAACTTTGGATGAATATTTGGTGTCTAATTTCAATGAAGCTGAAAGATCGAAACTGCAATCGCCTAAATATTTTTATCAGGTGACTTTTGATAAGCCGGGAGGTTTAGTGATGCCGTTGATTGTTGAGATTACTTTTGAAGATGGAACTACAGAAAATCATAAGTTTCCAGTGCAGATTTGGTTGAAAAATGATAAGGAAGTTTCAAGAACTTTCGCAACGCACAAATCAATTAAAAAGATTGTGATTGATCCAAAAGAAGAAACTGCAGATATTGATGTGTCAAACAATACTTGGCCAAAAGAAGAATCGAAGTCAAAATTTGAGTAATATCTTTTAAAAATAAAAAAACTTGTCATTAAGGTTCTTTAAGTCTTAGTGACAAGTTTTTTTATTGTTTTTTTTACATTTAGGAGTTAAATTCTGTTTAACTTTGCATCACTAAACTTTGTAAGTCTAAAGAAATGTTTGGAATAGGAGGAGGAGAGTTAATCTTAATTATATTCATCGCACTGATGTTGTTTGGGTCTGAAAAGATTCCTGATATTGCACGTGCCTTAGGGAAAGGAATGGCGCAGCTTAAAAATGCTACAAACGAAATTAAATCGGAAATTCAACGAAGTGCCGATAATAATGAATTGGCATCGCTAACGCGTGATTTTAACCGCGAAGTGGAAGAAGTAAAAGGCGGATTTGATAAAATTGTCGAAGACGAAACCAAAAAAATAACCGGAGAGAATAATCCTCTGGATATTACTTCTGAAATAAATGAGGTGAAAGAGAATTTTGACGACTTGACCGGACCTATTAAACGCCAAATGTAATCTTGGAAAAAATTATTCACTTAGATAAAGAACTTCTTGTTTTTCTTAACGGTTTAGGCTCAGAATCTTTCGACGGTTTTTGGCTGTTAATTACTAAACAATTGCATTGGGCTCCAATATTTTTGTTGGTTTTCTATTTTCTGCAGAAAAAAATAGGTTGGAAAAACTTCGGAATTGTTATTCTGGTGCTAAGTTTATTAATTGTTTTCACAGATCAGATGACTAATCTTGTAAAAAATACAGTGCAAAGATTGCGTCCGTGCAATGATCCTGAAATCAATTCAGTAATCCGAATCGTTAAAAGCAGCAGCTCATACAGCTACTTTTCTGGTCATGCTGCCAATTCAATGGCAAGTACTGTATTGATCTTTTCGATATTGAAAGGTTACTATCGTCATGCGTATCTGCTTTTCCTTTTTCCGATGATTTTTGCTTACAGCAGAATTTATTTAGGATTGCATTTTCCTGGAGATATTCTTTCAGGCTATCTTTTCGGAATGTTTTCAGGTTATACTTTCTACCGATTGTATTTGATTATTTTGCGAAAATATTCTCCTGAATCGTTACAGTATTCTACTAACGGTTAATCCGTCTCTAATAGGCAATAACACAGTCTCAACTCTTGGGTCGTTTTTCAATAATTCATTGTATTCCAAAAGAATTTTGGTGCTTTTGTCATTGGCTTTGACTTCTTCTAATACTTTTCCGCTCCATAAAACATTGTCGGATAAGATAACACCACCTTTATTCATCATCGGAACAATCATTTGAAAGTAGTTGATGTAATTTTCTTTATCGGCATCGATGAAAACCAAATCAAATTTTTTGTTTAAATCGGGTATAATATCTAAGGCATTGCCTAAATGTTGATGTATTTGATTGGCCCAAGCAGATTGGTCAAAGTATTTCTTCTGGAAATCGTACAATTCTTCGTTGTTGTCAATGGTGTCCAGTGTGCCATTTTCAGCTAAACCTTCGGCTAAACATAATGCGGCATAACCTGTATAAGTGCCGATTTCCAAAATGGCTTTTGGTCGAATCAATTTGGATAATATGCTCAAAACCCTTCCTTGGAAATGACCGCTCAACATTCTCGGTTGCAAGATTTTTTGATGGGTTTCTCTATTCAAACGTGCTAATAATTCGGGTTCGTTTTCACTGTGGTTAGCTACGTAGTTTTCTAATTCTTCAGAAATGAAATGCATATGACTTGTATTACATTGCGAAATTACAAATTACTAACGGAGTACAACGAAAAAGAGTGAAATCTTTACAATTTCACTCTTCATATTATTTGATTAAATTTTCGATTATTTTTTGGACTGGTAAAATGGCAGTTGAATATTCTATCGTTGGACCGGCAACCCAAACTGTTTTGTATGTTGCTTCGGTAGCCGCCTTGGTTACTTGGCTATTGCCAATCATAAAACGGATTAATTTTACCCATTTTTTCAGTTTTTTATTCTTGCTTAAGAATTTTTCAAAGTTGCTTTGTTTGGTTCCTATTTTTTGAACATAAGGAGTGTTGATTACCGTACATGGTGTTCCGGAAATTTTCTCAGTCATGACAATATCATCAGCACCATAATCTACACAAGCTTGTTTGTATTCTTGCGAAACTTTAGCTTCCACAGATGGAATGAATAAACTACCAATCGAAACGCCTACAGCACCTGCATTGAGCATTTTGTCTACATCCGTTTTGCGACCTACACCACCAGCTGAAATGACAGGTAAGGTGGTTTGTTCGTTTAATAATCGGATTAAATCTTCCGGGTCGAGGTTGCCTCTGTGTCCGCCTGCCTGATTGTTTACAGCTATCAACGCATCCGCTTTCAGACTTTCTACTTTTTTAGCAAAAGATAAATCGGTTACATCGCAAAAAACTTTGATGCCAACTTTATGCGCTTCGTTGATAGTTTCTTCGGGACTTCCTAATGAGGTTATAATAAAATCCACTTTTTCTTCACACAAAACACGTAATTGGTCTTTGTATTTAATATTGGATTTATTTACAATAAGGTTAAAACCAAAACTTCCACCTTCCGGCTTTGCAGCTTTTAATTCGGTAATGGCAGCTTTTAGTTCATCAAGTGTTCTGTAGTTTAAAGCGGGAATACAACCTGCAACACCGGCTTTCATACCTTCGATTACCATTGCTGTGTTGGATACCAAAAACATTGGCGCCATTATGATTGGATGTTTGATTTGTAATAATTCGGTTAATGTTGGTTTCATCTGTAACTTTTTTTCAAATATAATAAAAAATACTATGCGCGCATACAAATTCAGTATTGAAAAAATACTTGCTATCTTTGCAGCATGCAAATTGAAAAGAAAGACATACGAGCATTGACAAAAGAGCAATTGCGTGATTTTTTTACAACAAATGGCGACAAGGCTTTTCGTGGTAATCAAGTATATGAATGGCTGTGGCAGAAACGTGCCCACACTTTTGAGGATATGACAAATATTTCAAAAGAAACGCGTGCCATGTTAGAAGCTAATTTTGTGATTAATCATATTAAAGTGGATACGATGCAGCGTAGTAG
>DATEDY010000100.1:0-7709 GCA_035281405.1 Flavobacterium sp. | reverse complement strand
TAGCCGGTAATGTGATACCTCCAACAACATATCTAGTTCCTGTTGTCATTGCAATAGCCGACACATTTAGGTCAGTTGTTCCTGTATTTTGAATCGCAAATGTTTTAACAATATTAGTAGAAACCATTGCACTTCCAAAACTAGTGTCATCCGTTAAAGAAGGTGTTACATCACCATCGGTAATTATAGTTGAATTCCCTTGAATGTTAATTTCTGGTGTAGCTGCAGGAATAGTAGCAGTCACATTATAGTTATAAGTAGCTTCATCGGCATCATCACTAGTTACCAAAACCGTATCCGTAAATGTACCGGTAGCTGCACTGTTAAATGTAACGGTGAACGTAGTTGATGCTCCAGGTAAAACAGTTTCCGGTAACGTAATTCCGCCAACCGTAAAAACTGAACCTGTATTCATAGCAACATTTGTCACCGATAAATTAGCTGTTCCCGTATTTTGAATCGTGTATGTTTTTACCACATTTGTTGATGTAGTTGTCGTACCAAAATCGGTATCATCAGCAATAGCCGGAGTTACATCACCATCAGCTATAGTAGTTGAATTCCCTTGAATATTTATTTCTGGTGATGATCCTGCAGGTATTGTTGCAGTCACATCGTAGTTGTAGGTTGTCTCATCAGCATCGTTACTGGTTACTACAACGGTGTCATTGAATGTTCCTGTAGACGCACTGTTAAATGTTACTGTGAAAGTTGTAGAACCGCTTGCTGGGATTGTTGCCGGCAAAGTAATTCCGCCAACTGTAAAAACAGAACCAGTATTCATAGCGACATTAGTTACCGATAAATTAGCCGTTCCCGTATTTTGAATTGTGTACGTTTTTACCACATTTGTTGATGTAGTTGTAGTACCGAAATCGGTATCATCTGTGATTGAAGGTATATTATCACCATCAGTAATTGTTGTTAAATTTCCTTGAATGTTTATTTCAGGCGATGTTGGGAGAAGTGTAGCTGAAAACTTAACATTATCAAATCTATTATTTCCACCTGAAACTGTTGCTCCTGTAACAGTCAATCTAACATAGACAAAAGCTATATTGTCTAAAGCAGAAACCGATGAAAAATCAACAGTTTGAGTTGAAAACGTAGTAGTATTTCTTCCTCCAATTGTTGAGAAATTTGTAAAACTTGATCCATCAGTACTATATGCCCAATCATGAGTTGTATAACCCGCAGCCGTTCCTCTAGTGTCATAAGTTAAAATTAAATCCTGATAACCTGTTGTCGGCATCTTAAAAACAATAGAAAAACCGTTATTAAAAGGGGTTGCTGGAGCAACTAAAGAATAAGCTCCGGTAGCTGTGGTAACTCCGCACAAAGAAGCACTAGGTATAACACCTCCAAAATATTGTCTTGTTGTTGCCACCGACCAATTTGATGAACCATTTGTTCCATCTGCATATAAATTGGCACTTGCCGAAAAGACACCACATTCTGCGGCTAATGTAGCTGGTGCATTACCGGTAGTTGTTGGAAAAGTCCATGCAGATATAACTGTCTGACTCCATCCAATAACTGAAAAAAGCAAAGAAAAAATAAGTAATTTAATTCTCATTGTATAAGTTTTAATTGTGTAAAACGCCCTACTGAAAACCAACCACTTAGTTTAAAATAAAGCCATCAAATATATCATTAATAATCAATATAAAAAGTAATTAAAGTTAATTTTATCGTTAAATTTTGCCGATAGTCGATAAAATTTGGCTTTGAGCGGTATTTTTTGTAATATGTAATTTCCTACATTTTATAAATTCTTACTTGTTTTTGGTAATTTTACCTCATGAATTCAAAATCATATACCGTAGAAGAAGCGACAAAAAAACTGGAATATTATTGTTCCTACCAAGACAGATGTCATGAAGAAGTGATCACCAAACTCAAAACCCTAGGCATGATTCCTCAGGCAATTGACCATATTATTGTACACTTAATTGCGCACAATTTCCTGAATGAAGAGCGATTTGCCTGCAGTTTTGCAAGGGGAAAACACAACATTAAAAAGTGGGGTAAATTTCGAATAGAAAACGAATTAAAATTACGAAATATTTCCAAATACAACATTACGAAAGCGTTAAAAGAAATCGCTCAGGAAACATACATTGAAAACTTTCATCTTCTGGCTGAAAAGCAATGGGATACCGTTCTCGAGCGGAATCTTACGAAAAAGAAGAAGAAAATTGCTGATTATTTACTTCGCAAAGGCTGGGAAACTCATTTAGTGTATGACAAACTGAATGAATTAGAAGCAATGAACAATAAATAAACGGCAATTAATTATTACTTTCCGATTACTATTGACACGGCATTTCCCCCAAAACCAACTGCGTTAATCAATACTTTTTTGATTATTTTTTTTTCGGGTTGTTTTTCCGCAAATGGCACTCCGATAAAAGCATTGTGTTCTAACATTAATAAAGCCAATTCCACGCTCAACATTCCAGATGCACCAAAAGTATGCCCTATTTTCCATTTATTAGTGGTCAACATCGGTAAATGATCTCCGAATAGCTTCTGAATTGCCTTAAACTCAGACAAATCTCCTTTAACCGTTCCGGGAGCATGCATTACAACAACATCGATTTCTTTCAAATCAATTTCTCCAATCGCCATTTTCATAGAGTCTTGAAAACATTGTGCTTCGGTTGAAATAGAAATACTATGCTCTAAAATATCTGTTGCATAACCTATTCCTTCCACATAAGCCAAAGCATTTTCCTTTTCTCCGGTTTCCAAACAAATAATGCTAGCTCCTTCCCCAAGTACCATGGTGTTTTTACTTTTCTCCAAATCAAACGAGCGACATTCGGTTGATTGCGAATAAATTTTCAGGGCTTGCATTTGTGCAATCGTGAAAGGTGTTAATGGTGCTTCGCTACCACCTACTAAGAATTTGTCAACCATCCCCGCTTTGAGCCATACAACACCGTTTAACAAGGCATGTAAGGCAGTCGAACAAGTAATGGAATGAGAAATTTCAGGGCCTTTGCTTTTTAAATCATGAGCCACCCACGAAGAAATATTTCCCAAGGTAGTAGTAGGCGATGCCAAAGTAGAAGACATTCCTGTTTCGATGAATTCCTGATGGTATTTTTCAAACAATTCGGTGGCGCCACGTGAAGAACCAATATTGATCCCGAAATTGTCGTTTTGCTTCCAACCAGCCTGCTTCAAAGCTTCTCTGGATGTGTAAATGGCAAACAAAACCGACGGATCCAAATTTTTGTATTTTGCTTCAGAAAGTCGTAACGCTTCAATTTCCTTTTTAGTTTCGGAAGGCAATTGTGCGACAGCGATTTCTTGATCTCCTATTTTTTGCAGACTAATGCAAGATGGATGTATTTTATAATTATTCCATATGGTTTCAGGTTTATGACCTAAAGCCGATACGGAAGAAAGAGCGGTTATGGCAATTTTTTGTTTCAATGGGAATATTTTAGCCCCGGTAGTAGCGGCATCCTTTTATTGCTTTGACAAATGGCAATAAAAGATATAGCGAATGACGGGAATAGCTACAAAATTAAACTATTTCTAGTGCTTTTTCTATGGTTTTGTAGACTTTTTCCAATTGGTCGTTTCTCATGATGTAAGGTGGCAAAATGTAAACAATATTTCCTACCGGACGCAGAATAATTCCGTTTTCAATAAAGAAATTATAAAGCGTATTGCGTAAATTTCCATAATAACCAATTTCACCTTCTGTTGTTACTTCCAAAGCAAAAATGACACCCAAAACCCTTGTTGTACTTACTTTCGGATGATTTTTAATGCGTTCCTGAAACTCCAGATGGCTTTGATGAATGCGTTCAATATTTTGAGCAGTTGTTTCCTGCTGCAACAAAACAATGCTGGCTAATGCCGCTGCACAGCCTGTTGGATTTGCAGTAAAAGTATGTCCGTGGAACAGCGCATGATTGACCGATTCACTTTTAAATCCGTCAAAAATTTCATTGGTAAACGTTGTGATAGCCATTGGAATTGTGCCTCCTGTCAATGCTTTTGACAAACACATCATATCCGGTTGCATCAGCAGATAGTCACTTGCAAATATTTTTCCGGTTTTACCAAAACCCGTCATGACTTCATCAGCAATGGTAAAAACATGATGTTGTTTACAAACAGCCATCAACTTATCCAAAACCTCCGGCTCATACATTACCATTCCGGCTGCACCCAACACCAAAGGTTCAAAAATAAAAGCAGCTACATCATGTTCTTCAATCGCTTTTTGCAAAGCAGCAATACTCTCTTCTTCCTTTCCCTGAATTGGAATTGGAATTCGGATGACTTTTAACAACGCGCCTTGAAAAGCTTCGGTAAATAACGAAATACCGCTTACTGCCATCGCTCCGAAAGTATCGCCATGAAAAGCATCTTCAAAAGCAATGATGGTGTTTTTCTGAATTCCTTTATTGAAAAAATACTGAAAAGACGCTTTAATTGCGACTTCAACTGCAGTAGAACCGTTGTCAGAATAGAAAAACTTCTGTTGGTTTGAAGGTAGTATTTCTGTTAGTTTTTCTGCCAATGCCACTACTTTATCGTGTGTAAAACCACCAAACAATACATGTTCCAAGGTTGTTAATTGCTTATAAATTGCATCAGCAATAAATGTATTGGAATGTCCGAATGGATTCACCCACCAAGAAGCAATAGCATCGATATACTCTTTACCGTTTTCATCCCACAACAAAGCATCTTCGCCTTTTACAATAGCGGGAAAATCTTTAGCAGTTTGGTGTTGTGTATACGGATGCCAATTATATAATTTGTCTTTTTGACTAAGATTCATACTACTTAAAGGTTGATAAGATTATCACGGAATAAATCGGCGTAATAAGCGATAACATTCTGATCGAAATACGGTTCATTTTCAATTCGGCCGATCATTTTAATTCCGGTTTTGTTCAAGATAATGGATTCGGTAGCTTGATTTTCATCTCCGTTAAAGATAATTCCGGCAACTTTGATTTTTTTGTTTTTCAAAGCCTCAATGGTCAATAGCGTATGATTAATACTACCCAAATAATGCCTTGACACAACAATTACTTTATAATCCGATTGAATTAAATCGATGACACAATCTGTATCGTTTAGCGGCACAAAAATTCCACCCGCGCCTTCAATAACCAAGTGATTTTGGGTTTCTGGTTCTTGTATCTGATCCAGATCAATTTCGATGTTATCCAGTTTTGCGGCAAAATGCGGACTCGCAGGAGTATTCAGTTCGTAGCTGTTTTTGTGGAACTGCGACGTATTGTTAGCAATATAGTGTTTGATTTTATGTGTATCGGAATAGTCCAGGTCGCCAGCTTGAACCGGTTTCCAATAGTCGGCTTCCAAAGCTTCGACAATAATAGCTGAAGCAATTGTCTTTCCTACATCGGTTCCAATACCTGTAATGAATAGTTTCATAATTTATCTTTTACCTTACGGTTCGCAAAGCTCGTAAACTTTAGAAAATTAATCGACTTAAAAACCGTAAAACTTCTGAAATTTCTTCTTTGGAATTATACGAATGCAGACAAAAACGAAGTCTTTCTTGTCCTTCAGGAACAGTTGGTGAAAGTATGGCTTTGACATCGAATCCTTCGGACTGCAGTTTTGAAGCTACTTCTTTGACTTTTTCATTTCCTGGAACAATCGCGCACTGTATGGCCGATTTACTTCGAACAAACATGGGTTTTAACCCCAAAAGATTCTTTTCCTGATTGAAATGAATAGTGTTTTCTCTTAACTTTTCAATGGTATTTTTTTCAAATTCCAATTGTTGGTATGCTACTAAAATTGTCGCCACTGAATGTGGAGAAAGACCGGTAGTGTAGATAAAACTTCTGGCAAAGTTAACTAGATAATCTTTCAAATCCTGATTTCCTAAAACAGCGGCTCCGTGGCATCCCAAACCTTTTCCGAAAGTCATGATTCGAGCAAAAACACTATCTTGATAGCCTAAGCTTTGGATTAAACCTTCACCTTTATCACCAAACACACCCAATGCATGTGCTTCGTCAACAACTAAATATCCATTATATTTTTCAGAAACGGATACCAATTCTTCCAGATTTGGAGAATCACCATCCATTGAATACACCGATTCTGCCACTATAAAAACAGAAGAGTTAGGTGATTGGAATTTGATTATTTTTTGTTCCAAATCTTCAAAATCATTATGCATGAATTTGAATGATTTTGCCTGTGACAGCTGAATCCCGTCCCGGATAGAAGCGTGGCACAATTCGTCATACAATATCACGTCATTACGCTGAGGCACACAACTGAAAAAACCTACATTCGCATCGTAACCCGAATTGAAGATTAAAGTCGATTCACTTTTATGAAACTGCGCAATATAATTTTCAGCTTCTGTATAAAATGAATGATTTCCGGAAATTAATCTAGAACCGGTAGCGCCATTAATCTTTAGATTTCTGTTTATTAAAAACTGGTGAGTTTTATCAAAAATAACGTCTGAATGAGCAAATCCGATATAGTCATTAGAGCCAAAATCGGTTAAATTATTTACACTGGGCAAGCTTCGCAAAGCGTTGTTTTGTTTACGTTGTTTCAGCTTAAAAAGAAGTGCATCTGGTAATTTACCCATAAAATAAAGATATGTACTATTGCTTAAAAATAACACCTATTTTTGTCACTCTTTGCAGATTATCTATTTCAGCAAAAATCACAGCTTTAGAATCTTTGACTTTAAAACGTTTGTCATACACAAATTTAGCATCATCCTTTTCATGCTTGGCAGCGATATCTTCCAGTAAAACACCAACAGTAAAGGAATTCAGCTTCCATTTTTTATTTGTGATATCTACTTTCTTAATCTTATCGTCCTGTAGTTCAATTAGCAAGCCGTCGTATTTAAAAACGAAATAGGGAGGATCACCATCATCCGGAACTTCTTTATCCAGTGTGATTGCTTTGCCAAGGATTGCTTCCACTTTATCCGGATTAATTTGCTCACAAACTTTTATGCTCTTGCCTGTTTTAGCATTAGTCAGTAAGAGTACAGGTTTGCCTTGTTGCGCCATAACGTTTAAGAAAAAAGCGCTAAACAATAGTAGGAGAAATGTAATTTTTGCTTTCATACTTAAGATAGATTTAGAGTACTAAATGTATAAAAAAAGCCCAACATTTACTGTTGAGCTTCTCTTTTTATTTTACTGCGTACAATTTGCTACGCTCGGGTCAAATTGTATTAGTCAGCCAATACAATTATCTTGTTATCATTCATTTCTATAGTTCCTGAATTGATAGGTAACCAAAATGTTTGTTCGTTCACTTTATTAAATTTTGCAGAAAATTCTTTTGCAATTTTAATGTTAGAACCAACGATTTTTACATTTCCTTTTCCTAATAACGACACAATAGGCGCGTGGTTATTTAACATTTGGAACTCCCCATTTACTCCCGGAACTGCTACTGAGGTAACTTCTCCTGAAAATAAAGTGGCTTCTGGTGATACAATTTCTACAATCATTTTATGTAATTGATAATTGATAATTAACAATTGACAATTATCAATTGTCAATTATCCATTGATTTTATGCTTCAGCTAACATTTTCTGACCAGCTTCGATAACATCTTCGATGGTACCTTTTAAGTTGAAAGCTGCTTCAGGTAAGTGATCTAACTCACCATCAATGATCATGTTAAATCCTTTGATCGTATCTTTAATATCAAC
>DATEDY010000099.1:0-6978 GCA_035281405.1 Flavobacterium sp. | reverse complement strand
TAATATCTTAAACAAAAATATTTTTATTTTATATTTTTATTAACAAACGAAATCCATTCGAAACTTTAACTTTGAAAAAAATAACAAACAAAATGGTAAGAGTAATTATTGCATTGGCTATGTTCGTTGCTTCATTTTCTATTGAAGCACAGGTGAAAGTTCCGCAGGCCAGCCCTAAATCAACATTAATACAAACTGTTGGTCTGACAAACGTAGAAATTGAATATTCGCGTCCAAGCGCGAAAGGAAGAGTAGTTTTTGGTGATTTAGTTCCGTTTGGAAAAGTATGGAGAACAGGAGCTAATGCAAATACAACGATTGCATTTTCTGATGATGTTGTAATCAAAGACGTTACCTTGAAAAAAGGTAAATATGCTTTGTATGTGTCCCCGAAAGCTGATGAATGGGAAATTTTCTTTTATACAACTACAGATAATTGGGGAACTCCTGAAAAATGGGACGATAGTAAAGTGGCTTTAAAAGTAAATGCTAAAACGGAATTATTGAACAGAAATGTGGAAACTTTTACCATAGGTATCAATAATACAGATAATAATCATGCACATTTGGAGCTATCTTGGGAAAAGACTTTAGTGGCTTTAAAATTTGAAGTACCAACACATAAAACGGCTATTGCTAGTATTGATAAAGTTTTGAACGGTCCTTCTGCAGTCGATTATTTTTCTGCTGCACAATATTATTTCCAATCTAACGGTGATTTGAGTAAGGCCTTAGCATATGTGACAAAAGCATACGATATGCATGAGAAAAAACCGTATTGGTACGCTAGATTGAAGTCACAAATCCAAGCTAAATTGGGTGATAAAAAAGGCGCTATAGAAACGGCTAAAATTTCATTAGCAGGAGCCCAGGCAGAAAACAATCAAGATTATGTAAAAATGAATCAGGACAGTATTATAGAATGGTCAAAAAAATAATTTTGGTGTTCCCCTTCGGGTCGCATTTTCCTCGCTATGCGGTAGCTTGCTTCACCCGGTAACGCAAACAAAAAAAGCTCAGGATTTCCCGAGCTTTTTTTGTTAACTGATATAATTCCAAATATTTTTTTTCTTTCCTAATTCAATAAAAATTTCTCTCAATTTTTGATGTTCCGGTTTGGTCATTGAGGCGTCGTCTTTCAATAATTTTATAGCGTGATGACGTGCTAACTGTAAAATATCCCGATCTTTTACTAAATCAGCAATTTGAAGATTTAAAACGCCACTTTGTTGTGTTCCCATGATATCACCGGGTCCACGAAGCTTTAAGTCTACCTCAGCAATTTCAAATCCGTCATTGGTTTTACACATGGTTTCCAGTCTGGTTTTACTTTCATTACTAAGTTTTTGACCGGTCATTAGAATGCAATAACTCTGTTCGGCACCACGTCCAACTCGCCCTCTCAGCTGATGCAATTGCGATAAGCCAAATCGTTCGGCACTTTCTATAATCATTACTGAGGCATTAGGAACATTCACACCAACTTCAATTACAGTTGTAGCTACCATGATATTGGTTTTTCCTTCAGCAAAGCGTTTCATTTCAGCGTCTTTTTCAGCAGGCTTCATCTGTCCATGTACAATTGAAACCGAATATTTTGGCAAAGGGAAATCTCTGGATATGCTTTCATAACCATCCATTAAATCTTTATAATCCAATGTTTCTGATTCTTGGATCAGTGGGTATACAATGTAAATTTGCCTTCCTTTCTCAATTTCATCTCTAATAAATCGCCAAACTTTCAAACGATTGCTATCGTAACGATGTACGGTTTGGATAGGTTTTCTCCCCGGGGGTAATTCATCAATCACTGAAATATCCAAGTCACCATATAAACTCATAGCCAAAGTTCTTGGAATAGGAGTAGCGGTCATGACTAAAACATGTGGAGGAATGGTATTTTTTTTCCATAATTTACTACGTTGCTCTACACCAAAACGATGCTGCTCATCAATGATAGCTAAGCCTAAATTCTGGAATTGTACCTTGTCTTCGAGTAATGCATGTGTGCCGATTAGGATATGTAAACTTCCGTCGGCAAGTTCTTCATGTATCACTTTCCTATCTGAAGTTTTAGTTGAACCAGTAAGTAGTTTTATATTAATATTTAGGCTTTTAGCTAAAGAAGTGATTCCGTTAAAATGTTGGGATGCCAAAATTTCAGTCGGTGCCATTAAGCATGCCTGAAAGCCATTATCCATAGCTAACAGCATACACATTAAAGCTACGATTGTTTTTCCGGATCCTACATCACCTTGTAATAAACGATTCATTTGTGCATGACTACCCAAGTCATTTCGTATTTCTTTCAACACTTTTTTTTGAGCATTGGTAAGCTCAAACGGAAGATGGTTGCTATAGAATCCTGTAAAATAATCACCAACGTTTTGAAAAGGATGCCCTTTGATTTTGTGCTTTCGGATTAAATTCTTGGTAATCAGTTGCAGTTGAATGAAAAATAATTCCTCAAACTTTAAACGAAATTGAGCTTTACTCAATAATTCCTGACTCTTCGGAAAGTGAATGTTGAACAATGCGGCATTCTTAGGAATTAATTGCAATTCCTGAATGAGATATGTTGGTAATGTTTCTGTGAATAAATTGTGCTTTTCAATAAACAATTGCTGCATCATTTTAATGATGACTTTATTCGAGATACCTTTATTGTTTAGTTTTTCGGTACTGGGATATACCGATTGCATCGCACTTCGTAAACTGGCTTTATGCTCTTCCAAGCCTTCCATTTCAGGATGCGGCATTGAATATTGTCCGTTGAAATTGTTGATTTTTCCGAAAATAACATAAGGAAAATTTACTTTTATACTTTCCCGAATCCACTTAATTCCTTGAAACCATACTAATTCGATTTCTCCAGTGTCATCAATAAATGTTGCTGTGAGTCTTTTTTTGCCTTTACCGAATTCTACTGTTTTGATGTGGATAATCTTTCCAATAATCTGAACTTCGGCAGTCGTATTCTGCAACTCATTAATCTTATAATACCTGGTTCTGTCGATGTAACGATTCGGGTATAAATTGATTAAATCACCGTATTTGTGAATGCTAAGTTCCTTACGCAGTAACTCACCACGTTGGGGTCCAACGCCCTTTAAATATTCAATAGGTGTATCTAGAAGGTTATTCATTTAGTACAATCAAGGCTTTCAATCTATGCGAAGATAAGTTTTTAATAAGATATTTTAAAATGAATGATGTCTCTAAAATTTTAAAAACAGGTAAAAATACGTGCTATATAGAACTAAGAATTCAATATTTTGGTTTGTAAGAAAATACATTAAATGTAATAATTAAAAAATACTATTATGGAATGTTGGAATGAAAGAAATTCGACAGAAAGACTCAAAGAAATGTTTGTTGACATCGTGCAGCAAAATCGTATTAATTTAGGGCAATCTCCCGCAATGAGACCGGTTTTCTTGAAACCTCATGGTGTTGCTCAGGGTTATTTTGAGATAGTTCCGGACTTGCCAAGCGATTTAAAGGTCGGTGTTTTTGCTTTGGGTAAATTGGAAGCATGGGTACGTTTTTCAAGCGATACAACACCTAGTTCGTCCGATTTGAAAACAACTTGTGGAATGGGTATAAAATTGTTCGGTGTAAAAGGAGAGAAGTTATTAGGTGATGGTGATACTCAAGATTTTATTCTTCAGAATTATGATGTGTTTTTTGTAGACAACGCTAAAGAAATGGCCGATTTTACGTCAGCTGGTGTTATTGATAAGGATTACGATGCGTATTTGGCTGAACATCCTAAGACGAAACGTATTTTAAATGAAATGGCTCAGGTTGTAGGAAGTACTTTGACTATAAATTATTGGAGTGTGCTGCCTTATGCTTTTGGAGAAAAAAGGTATGTTAAATATAAATTGGAACCTATTGATCAGCCTGAAGCTGTTCCGTTTAATGATCCTAATTATTTAGCAATTGATTTGGAGAGCAGATTGAGACAACGATCGGCTTCGTTTCGCTTTATGGTTCAGTTTAGGACTAATCCTGAAACAATGCCTTTGGATGAAGCCACAGTGCGTTGGGAGGAAAGTGAAAGTGAACCAATTCATATAGCTACGCTTCATCTCCCGCAACAGGATATTTGTGCTAATGGACAACCCGAATATGGCGAAAACTTGTCGTATAATCCTTGGCATTGTCTTAAAGAACATGAACCACAAGGTAGTATTTCTGATGCGAGAAAAGTGGTTTATCAGGCTTCAGCGGAAAAAAGACATGACGCAAACGGAATTCCAACGCAAGAACCGCAATGTCCTTACCATATAAAAAAAAATAGTGCAGAACCAAAAGTTGTTGATGATTGTATCGTTACAGCTGCAATTTATCCTCCAATTGGAGTATGCAGGGTTGGGAATAGTAAAGAAGAGTATTTCATCGGACCTGAAGTTACGGAACCTCTTCCTGAACCACCTGGATTTTATAGAGATCCGACCGGTGCTATAAAAAGGCAGGCTGCTCGCTTTCGTATTTATGGTTTGAACGCTAAAGGTGAAGCGGTTCGCGAGTTAACTGCAGATGACGCCAAAATTAAATGGAATGTGCATTTGGCAAATCATAAAGCGGCATGGTACCAGTTCCAATTGGCCTTAGATATTCCGGAAGCAAAACTGGCACCACCAACACTCCTGAGAAATTCAACTGTAGCTGATCGTAAACGGTTAATTGTTGATCCCGGAGAGGATACTATTTCAGGTGTAAACTCCAACGGAAAAGCCCTCAATGGGCATTTTATGGATATCGAGGTTTATTTGGGTGAATTGAAAACTGATGAAAAAGGACGTCTGATAGTTTTGGGTGGCCATGGTAAATCAGCTTCTTTCGATGGAAGCAAAGCGGTTACTTTTGCTAATAATGAAGGCTGGTATGATGATACATCTGATGGTCCGGTTACTGCCGAAGTGGAATTTAAAGGAGAATTACTGAAAGTACAACCGGCTTGGGTTATTGTCGCACCACCAAATTACGCTCCAATGCAAAAATCGGTGCGTACTATGTGGGATTTGATGCGTGATACAGCTATACAAGGAAATATGTTGCCTTGCCCACCAATTCCGTCATTTACAAACGATATCCTGCCAATATTTGAACGTATGACACGCCTCCAATGGGTAAATGCCGGATTTGCTTCTGCATTCGGATTTGGGGGGCCTTTTAATTTTACCACTTCAGAATGGATTCAAAAATTGAATAACCCAAATCCAGCTTATAGGGAATTAAGAAAAAATTTAGCCAACCAATTCAGAGTTTTTGAAAGGGATTCTTGGTCTCCAGTACCATTTCCATGGCTCTATGGTGATGCCATGAATATTCCTCCGGCACCAACACCAAGACAACATGCCGCGCTGACAGACACACAACTCAAATTCTTACAGCAATGGGCAGCAGGTGATTTTATCGCAGATTTTGATAAAAATTACCAACCACCCAGAAACATCGAAGCATTGCCTCCAAGCCAGCAACCAGATATGCTTACAAAAGCTGCTATGGAGTTTTGCCTCGCCGATGCTTTTCACCCGGGATGCGAAATGACATGGCCAATGCGTACTGCCAGTATGTACATGGCTCCTTATAGATTGAAGCATGCTACTAAAGGTTGGATTGAGCCTGGATACGGACCGCTTTTAAACAGTGACGTATTAACACTGCCTAAAGGACCTCTGAGTGGAGGCCAGCTTCCGGGTGGTGTTACCAGATGGATGGCTATTCCGTGGCAAACCGATACGGCCAGTTGTCGCTCAGGTTATGATACGACCTATGATCCTTATGTGCCTACATTTTGGCCGGCTAGGGTGCCTAATCAGGTAATGTCTGAAGAACAGTATAATACAGTGATGGATACTAACAATGACTTAGGATTGCGTTTACAGGCTTTTGCAAATAGAGCAAATTGGCTCGAACCACTTGGACTCGATAAAGGGTATACGTTTCAGATTAACCATATGATTCATAATTTCGATGAAATGGGAATAGTGGAAGTTCGAAAAGGGTTACCTGATGATCCTAATTTTCCTGCAGTAATGGAAGTGGAGAATATGAAAGAACAAAGAGAAATCAAATTATTGGCAAAAACACTTCATTTGGAAGAGAAAGAAGAAGAAGCTGGAGATATTTATGATTTATCCTTGATTGAAAAAGTAAAACGTTTCCGATAAGAATGACAAATATTGATGTGTTTATATTAGGTGCTGGGCCAGCCGGTTGTAGCGTTGCTCTCAATTTGTCTCCTTTTTTTAAAGTGATGATGATTGATAGAAAAGCTACACCGCAGCCACGTGCCGGTGAATCATTGCCTCCCGCAGCCAATAAACTTTTGATGGATATGGGTTTATGGGACGATTTCATTAGACAAGGTCATCTTCCAAACTATGGCAATCAATCGGCTTGGGGAACTTCTGAAACAAATGAAACAGATTTTATAAAGGATCCTTTCGGACATGGATGGCATCTGAACAGACAAAAGTTCGAATTCTGGTTGCAAGAGAAAGCAAAACAAAGAGGCTGCCTTTTTTTAAGTGATACCAAAATGGTTGATTTTAATTGGAAAGATGATGCTTGGGAAATCATCATATCTAATAATTCCAGAACTCAAAAATTGAAATCCAAATTAGTAATTGACGCCAGTGGAAGAAATCCTTTTATCGCCAGACAACTTGGAGCTGAGCGCATTGCATTGGATAATTTGGTTTGTGCTTGGATGATAGGAAAAGACAATCCGATGAAGAGTTTGCAGGGAAGGAGCAGGATTCAGGCCGATGCTGATGGGTGGTGGTATACAACCGCTATTCCAGAAAATAAACGAATCATTGCTTTTCATACAGATACCAATATTCCAACAATCAGAACCATACGTTCTAAGCGAAAACTAATGGAATTAATTCAGGAGAATAAAGAATTAGGAGAACATGTCTGCCTGGAAACATTCAGTGCTTCTTCAGACGAAATGGAATA
>DATEDY010000098.1:0-7889 GCA_035281405.1 Flavobacterium sp. | reverse complement strand
CACTGACGAACAAAAAGGCTGAAAAATTTGAGAAATTAGTGATACTTTAATAAAAAGTATATATTTGTTGAATATTTTGAAAAATATAATGAAAAAACTAATCTTAGTTCTTACTGGGCTATTCGCTTCTGCTAGCGGATTTGCACAAAATGAAAGACCAATTACAACAGGAGTTCCCTTTTTATTAATCGCTGCCGATGCTCGTTCTGCCGGAATGGGTGATATTGGTGTAGCAACTTCTCCAGATGCATTTTCACAACAATTTAATCCGGCTAAATATGCTTTTTCGCTTAAGAAAACAGGGTTTTCTGTGAGCTATACGCCTTATTTGACGGATTTGGTAAATGATATCTCTTTAGGGCAGGTTACTTATTTTAATCGATTCAATGAGCGTAGTGCTTTTGCAGGTAGTTTAAGATATTTCGGTTTGGGTGATATCGAACTTACAGATAATAGCGGTAACCCAATGGGTTCTGTTAAACCAAATGAATTGGCATTCGACTTGTCATACTCTCTACAATTGAGTGATAAATTTTCGATGGGTGTTGCCGGAAGGTATATTCGTTCCAATCTGAAAATTGCTTCGTCAACGGGTGATGCTTCTGCGGCAAACAGTTTTGCGGTTGATGTGGCAGGTTATTATGAATCTGAAGAAATAGCCTACAATGATTTTAATGGAAGATGGAGAGCAGGTTTTAATTTGCAAAACCTTGGGCCAAAAATTTCATACGACGGTGATGTGGAAAGAAGTTCTAACTTTTTGCCGTCTAATTTAAGAGTTGGTGCCGGATTCGATTTTATATTTGATGAATATAATAAGGTAACAGCTAATTTAGAATTTACGAAGTTGTTAGTGCCAACACCTCAAATTGTTAAAGATTTTGATGGTGATGGGGATATTGATAATACCGATTATCAGACAGCAGCAGATGATTATAATAATGTTGGATGGGTTTCCGGAATTTTTAAATCATTCGGTGATGCGCCAGATGGATTTAGTGAGGAAGTGAAAGAATTTACTTATTCTGCAGGTTTGGAATATTGGTATCAGGATTCATTTGCATTAAGAGCGGGATATTTTAATGAAACGGAAATGAAAGGAGCGAGAAAATTTGCTACCTTAGGAGCTGGGTTTAAATATAACGCATTAAAACTAGATGCATCGTACTTGTTTTCAATGTCAAAAGTTAAAAACCCTTTAGAAAATACATTGCGTTTCTCATTAACGTTTAACTTCGGAGATGATTACGAACAATATTAATTAAAGTAAATATTTAAAAACTAATCCAAATTTCAATTCAGAGATTTGGATTTTTTTTCCCTTATAAAGTATGAAAGAAATTAAAATTGACACAAAAATCTTAGTCTTCCATTCCATTGAAGAACTTTTTAGCGAAGACCAGGATTTAATGAAGAGAGCTGTTGAAGTAAGGAAAAATGCCTATGCGCCGTATTCGAAATTTAAAGTTGGCGCTGCATTGTTGTTGGATAATGGAGAGGTAGTTGTTGGTTCTAATCAAGAAAATGCAGCGTATCCTTCTGGATTATGTGCTGAACGTGTAGCTATTTTTCAAGCTGGAGCGATTTATCCCGATGCTAAAATTGTAAAAATGGCGATTACGGCCGGTGCTACCGAAAACATTACAACGAAACCTATTCCTCCTTGTGGAGCTTGCCGTCAGTCTATTTTCGAATACGAATTCAGACAAGATGCTCCAATCGAGATATTTTTTATGGGAGAAAGTGGTGAAGTTTATAAATCGGATTCTATTCAGAATTTATTGCCGCTTACATTTGATAAAAACTATTTATAATTAACAAAAATTACGTCGTAAATTTTACCAATTATTAGGAATGTCTTACTTTTGCTCTTCGCAAATTTGTGTGAGGTCAATTTTTTGCGTTTTATAAAATAATTACACACAATACTTTACAAAGTCACATGAAAGAAGTAACAAAAGAAGTTTTATTAAAGTGGTATGAAGATATGCTGTTCTGGCGTAAATTCGAGGACAAGCTAGCTGCCGTTTATATCCAACAGAAAGTTAGAGGATTTTTACATTTATACAACGGTCAGGAAGCAGTTCTTGCGGGCGCAATCCACGCAATGGATTTGTCTAAGGATAAAATGATTACTGCATACCGTAACCACGTACAGCCTATTGCTATGGGCGTTGATCCGAGAAAAGTAATGGCTGAATTATACGGTAAAGTTACCGGAACTTCAAAAGGTATGGGTGGTTCCATGCACATTTTCTCTAAAGAACATGGTTTCTATGGAGGTCACGGAATTGTGGGTGCACAAATTCCTGTGGGTGCAGGTATGGCTTTTGCCGATAAGTATTTTGAAACCGGAGGTGTAACATTGACTTATTTTGGTGATGGTGCTGCTCGTCAAGGTTCATTACACGAAGCTTTCAATATGGCTATGAACTGGAAATTACCAGTGGTTTTCATTGTAGAAAACAATGGATATGCAATGGGAACTTCTGTGGAAAGAACAGCTAACCATACAGATATCTGGAAGTTAGGTTTGGGTTACGAAATGCCATGTGGACCAGTTGATGGAATGAATCCTATCAAAGTTGCGGAAGCAATGCAGGAAGCTATTGATAGAGCTCGTCGTGGTGACGGACCTACTTTCCTTGAAATGAAAACATACCGTTACAGAGGGCATTCAATGTCTGATGCACAATTATACAGAACAAAAGAAGAGGTAGAAGAATACAAAAAAATCGACCCAATCACTCAGGTTCTGGATATGATCAAAGAAAATAAGTACGCAACCGATGCTGAAATTGAAGTAATTGATCAAAGAGTTGCTGATTTAGTAACGGAATGTGAAAAATACGCAGACGAATCTCCATTCCCTGAACCACAGCAATTATACGATGTGGTATACGAACAAGAAAATTATCCATTCATCCCTCATAGATTATAAGTTATGGCAACAGTAATTACAATGCCGCGTTTGAGCGATACGATGACGGAAGGAACCGTAGCTACTTGGCTTAAAAAAGTGGGTGATAAGATTAAAGAAGGTGATATTCTTGCAGAAATTGAAACGGATAAAGCTACTATGGAGTTTGAGTCTTTCAATTCAGGTACTTTATTATATATTGGAATTGAAGCTGGACAATCAGCACCAGTTGATTCTTTATTGGCAATTATTGGTAATGAAGGAGAAGATATTTCTGCTTTGTTAAGTGGTGGTTCAGCCCCAAAAGCTGAAACTGCAGCTCCAGTTGCTGAAGAAAAACCAGTTGCAGCTCCAGCAACACCATCAGCAGCTTTACCTGCAGGTGTTAAAGTGGTAACCATGCCTCGTTTAAGTGATACCATGACTACAGGAACTGTAGCAACTTGGTTGAAAAAAGTAGGCGATACGGTTAAAGAAGGTGATATTCTTGCAGAAATTGAAACAGATAAAGCAACAATGGAATTCGAATCTTTCAATGCGGGTACTTTATTGTACATCGGAATTGAAGAAGGTGGTTCGGCTCCGGTTGACAGTATATTGGCAGTTTTAGGTCCAGCCGGAACGGATGTTTCAGGTATTGTGGCTAATTTTAAAGTAGGTGGTTCTGTTGAAACACCTAAAGTGGAAGAGGTAAAAACTGAGGTTGCAGTAGCTTCAACTCCTGTTGCGGCACCTGTTGCTAATGCTTCAGGTAGAATCTTTGCTTCTCCATTAGCTAAAAAAATTGCGCAAGAAAAAGGAATCAACTTAGCTCAGGTAAACGGTTCAGGTGAAAACGGAAGAATTACTAAAGCAGATGTTGAAAATTTTGTTCCCGGAACAACAACAGCTACTCCTGCTCAAGCGGTAGCTCAGGCTACTTCAGCTGTAGCAGCTGTAAAACCATTTGTTCCTGCCGGAGAAGTATTCCAGGAAGAAGTGAAAAATTCGCAAATGCGTAAAGTAATTGCGAAACGTTTATCAGAATCTAAATTCACAGCACCACATTATTATTTGACTATCGAGTTGGATATGGATAATGCAATTGCTTCACGTAATATAATTAACGGTTTGCCTGAAACCAAAGTGTCTTTCAATGATATGGTGATCAAAGCATCGGCTATGGCATTGAAAAAACATCCACAAGTGAATTCTCAATGGAGAGATGAGTCTATACTTATCAATCACCATGTGAATATCGGAGTGGCAGTTGCTGTTGAAGATGGATTAGTGGTTCCAGTATTAAAATTTACGGATCAAATGAGCTTAACGCAAATTGGTGCCACAGTAAAAGACATGGCAGGAAGAGCGAAAGCGAAGAAAATTCAACCGGCAGAAATGGATGGAAGTACATTCACTATTTCTAATTTAGGAATGTTCGGAATCCAGTCATTTACGTCAATCATCAACCAACCTAATTCTGCGATTTTATCTGTAGGAGCAATCGTTGAAAAACCGGTTGTTAAAAATAGTCAGATCGTTGTGGGTAATACCATGACAGTAACTTTGGCTTGCGATCACAGAACAGTAGATGGAGCAACGGGCGCACAATTCCTTCAAACGTTTAAAGCGTACATGGAAAATCCGGTTACAATGTTAGCCTAACAAAATATTTTGCAATCAAAAAGTCCCGATTCGTCGGGATTTTTTATTTTTACATATCTCAAACTAAAAATCAATGCGGTTTATCTTTATTATCTCTACACTGCTTTCACTCAATATTTCTTTTGCACAATCAGAAAATGGTTTGGCATCTGAAGAAAGCATTACAAAAACACTTTCTTTTCTGGCTTCGGATGTGAATAAAGGAAGAGAACCGGGAAGTCCTGAAATGGAAAACGTAATGACTTTCCTGGAACAGATTTATAAAGAAAATAATGTCAAACCCTATTACGAAACCTACAGGGATAAGTTGGCCAATTATGACAAACCTGCCTACAATATCGTGGGTGTAATTGAGGGAACTGATCCAAAACTGAAAAACGAGTTTGTAGTTATCGGTGCGCATTATGATCACATCGGCACAGCTAAAGATGTTGAGGGAGATATAATTGCTAACGGAGCGAATGATAACGCTGTAGGAACTACCGCCGTTACGGAATTAGTAAAATATTTCGGTAAACATAAAAATAATAAACGTTCTATCATTTTAGCCCTGTTCACTGCGGAAGAAAAAGGCTTATTGGGATCCAGACATCTGGCTCAGAATATGAAAAAAAATGATGTTGACGTGTATTTTATGTTCAACTTTGAAATGATTGGTGTTCCTATGAAAGGAAAAGATATGATGGTTTATATGACCGGAATCACTAAATCCAACATGGCAAAAAAAATGAATGAATACGCCGGACAAAAATGGATTGGGTATTTACCGGCGGAAACACATTATCAACTGTTCAAAGCATCTGATAATTATCCTTTTTATCAAGAGTATAATATTCCTTCTCATACAATTTCAACTTTCGATTTTGAAAATTATGATTTTTATCACCATGTGGATGATGAATTCGAAAGAATGGATGTGAAACATATACAGAAAGTAATCAATATCTGTATTCCAGTTTTGGAAAAAATGATTAATGCGCCTCAAAAAGAAATTCAACTAGATGGAAAATAAACATATTATCATCACGGGAACTTCTCGTGGAATAGGTTATGAATTAGCACTTCAGTTTGCTAATGCCGGGCACCAGGTCTTGGCAATTTCAAGAAAAACACCTCAGACTTTAATCGAAAATAAAAATATTACATGCTTATCCATCGATTTGTCTATCGAAGATGAATTGAAGAAAGTTGAAAACTTCATTGAACATACATGGAAAAAAGTGGATGTTTTGATTCATAATGCGGGTTCTTTATTGCTGAAACCTTTTGATCAGATTTCGGGTGAAGAATTTGAGAATGTCTATAAAGTGAATGTTTTCGGAGTGGCTAACTTAACTCGTGTTTGTATTCCGTTTTTGCAAAAGGGAAGTCATGTAGTGACTATTAGTTCCATGGGTGGAATTCAGGGAAGTATGAAATTTGCCGGATTAGCAGCATACAGTTCCAGTAAAGGCGCTGTGATTACATTGTCAGAATTATTGGCGGAAGAATATAAAGAAAAGGGAATCGCTTTTAATGTGTTGGCATTAGGTGCTGTTCAAACCGAAATGCTTCATGAGGCGTTTCCGGGATATGAAGCACCAATTTCAGCGGCAGGTATGGCCGATTATATTTTTAATTTCGCGTTGACAGGAAATAAGTATTTCAACGGAAAAGTGCTACAGGTATCTTCAACTACACCATAAATTGAGCGATGTATTACTAAAATATTTACCGGAACATGCAGTTCCAATGTGTTTTGAATTGATCAGAACCAATCACGTGCATCTCAAAATTGTCAATGAACGTTTAACCCGTCATGGTGATTATCGTAAAGATGCTCAGGGTTATCATCTGATTACCGTAAATTCAGGTCAAAATAAATACCGATTTTTGATTACGTTGATTCATGAAATTGCCCATTTAGTTGCTTTTGAAAAGTACGGAAGACGCATCAAGCCACATGGAGACGAATGGAAACTGACTTTTCAAAGATTGATGGTGCCTTTCATCAGACCTGAAATTTTCCCACAACAATTATTGCCATTAATAGCCAGGCATTTCAGGAATCCGAAGGCGAGTAGCGATACTGATGCCACTTTGGCCTTGGCCTTAAAACAATTCGATCCCGAGAATGATAAAAATTACGTTTTTGAAATTCCTTATGGAAGCACATTCCGAATTCATAACGGTAAAATTTTTAAAAAAGTAGCATTGCGAACCAAACGCATTGAATGCATAGAAATCGCCACAGGGAAAATTTATTTGTTTAATCCTAATGCGGAGGTGGAGTTACTACATAGTTAAAAGGATTTCTTTGTAACTTTGCCCTCTGTTACTTTGTAACTTTTAAACTATGAACAAAAATTATTACGCTATAATTATGGCCGGTGGGGTAGGTTCCCGCTTTTGGCCGGTGAGTACAACCGAATTTCCGAAACAGTTTCATGATATGTTGGGAACTGGTGAAACGCTGATCCAAAAAACATTTTCACGTCTATCTCAAATTATCCCGAAGGAAAATATTCTGATTCTCACACACGAGAGTTATAATGATATTGTTTTGGAACAATTACCAATGGTAAAACAAGAGCAGATTGTTCTGGAACCAGCTATGCGAAACACGGCACCGTGTATTTTGTATGCTTCTTTAAAAATAAAAAAACAAAACCCGGATGCTGTAATGGTGGTGGCGCCTTCTGATCACTGGATTGAAGACGAAGTGCAGTTTTGTGCTAACCTTCAGCATGCTTTTGATTTCTGCGAAAGAGACGAAAATTTAATGACCTTGGGTATTTTACCCACTTTCCCTAATACGGGTTATGGTTATATCGAATTTGATAAATTAGATTCACGCCCTGTGAAAAAGGTGAAACAATTCCGCGAAAAACCGGATTATGCCACAGCACGCAAATTCATCCAAAGCAGGAACTTTTTATGGAATGCGGGAATTTTTGTCTGGAGTGCCAAATCGGTTTTGAAAGCCTTTGAAACTTTTCAGCCTTCTATGTATGCTCATTTTATGAATGGTTATGAAGCTTTGAATACAGAAAAAGAAAATGCCTTCATTCAGGATAATTATCCTTTGGCTCAAAATATATCTGTCGATTACGCCATTTTGGAAAAAGCCCAGAATGTATTTGTTCTTCCGGCAACTTTTGACTGGAATGATTTAGGGACTTGGGGCTCTTTGTACGATAAATTGCCAAAAGATGAACAAGATAATGCCGTTGTCAACGCAACCGTTATACTAGAAAATGCATCTAATAATATAATCCGTACAGAAGGAAAAAAACTTGTAGTTGTTGATGGTCTTCAAAATTTCATCATTGTTGATAAAGAAGAT
>DATEDY010000097.1:0-9995 GCA_035281405.1 Flavobacterium sp. | reverse complement strand
GTTGCTTCCCAAATTATTCAATTGTCCTTGATTTTGAAGTATTACCATCACATCAAACAAGGCCGAGCGGCTGAGATCTCTCTTCAGATTCAGATTTCCGACCAATTCATCAAACGGATAATTTTGATATTGGTAAGCATTAAGAAGTGCTTCTTTTTCTTTGTTTAAAATTCCCAAAAAGTCATCACCATCTTCAAATTTGGTTCTGATGGCCAATGTATTAAGATAAAGACCGATTTGGTTTTCTAAATCAGGATGTTCCCTTCCTGCAATCGGTGTTCCGATGATAATGTCATCCTGGGAGCTGTACCGGTGCAATAAGGTTTTTATACCTGCCATTAATACCATAAAGAGAGTCGCGTCATGCTCTTTGGAAAAAGCTTTCAGTTTATCTAAAAATTCACCCGTAAAGTGATATGATTTATCATTACCATTATAGGTTTGTACCAAAGGCCTTTTCTTAAAGGCAGGAAGCTCAATTGCAGGTAATTCACCTTTAAATTGGTTTAACCAATATTCTTTTGCTTTCTGATGCTCTTCCTGTTGCATGTTTTGATTCATCCAAACCGAATAATCTTTGTATTGAATACTTAACTCCGGTAGGTCAACAGGCTGGTTCTCCACAATGGCATTGTATATTTTTACAATTTCATCAACAATCAACTGCATTGACCAGCCATCACCAATGATATGATGCATCGAAAGGAAAAAAACATGTTCGTCTTCTTTCAATTTAATCAGCGAAGCTCTCACGAGTGGCGCTTTTTCCAAATTAAAAGCCTGACTGTTTTGTTCTTCCAGATATTCCAATATTGCAAGCTTTTGATTGCTGTGGTTTGTGAAATCTTTTTCAGCTACAACAAAGTTAATTTGGTCACTTGGTGTGATGTACTGTCTTACCTGATCATCGCTGTCACTAATAAAACCTGTTCTTAGAATTTCATGTCTCTGGATTAACAAATTAAGCGTTTCATTGAATTTCGCTTTATCCAAGCTACCTGTTAATTTTATAACCGAAGGCATATTATAGGCCAAAGAACCATTTTCCAACTGACTTAAAACCCATAATCTATACTGAGAACCTGTTAAAGGATAACTATCCATTTCAGAAGCCTGTGGTATTGCTGAATATTCTCCCTGGTTTAAAACCTGAACCAGAGATTCAATCGTTGCATTGGAAAAGAAATCCTTGAAAGTGACTTTTTTATCAAGCTGCTTGTTTAACCTGTTGATGATTTGTGCAACCATTAGGCTGTGTCCGCCCAGTTCAAAGAAATTATCTGTAATACCCACTTTTTCAACTCCAAGAACTTCCTGCCATATCAAGGCAATTTTCTCTTCGTTTTCATTTCTTGGCGCCACATATTCTTTTCGGATGATGTCTTCTCCTGAAATACCCGGTAATGCTTTACGGTCAATTTTACCGTTAGGCGTTAAAGGCATGTTTTCCAAAACTACGTAGAAAGCAGGAACCATGTGTTCTGGTAATTTACTTTGAAGATAATTCCGGATTTCCGACTTTTCAATCTCGGAACCAACTGTATAATAAGCTACTAATACTTTCTCACCATTTACAACTTTTGCATCAACAACCGCATGTTTAACCGTAGTTGAAAATTGTAACAGACTTGTTTCAATTTCACCCAACTCGATTCTGAACCCACGGATTTTCACCTGATGGTCATTTCTGCCCAAAAACTCAATCATACTGTTAGGCAACCAACGGCCCACATCTCCGGTATCATACATTTTTGTACCGGAAACAAATGGATTATCAATGAATTTTTCAGAGGTTAATTCCGGTCTGTTCAGATAACCACGCGTTACCCCGGCACCTGAAATATACATTTTACCAACTACCCCAACAGATACAGGTTGTAAATTGTTATTTAAGATGTATATCTGCGTGTTGTTAATTGGACGGCCAATAGAAAACGGCATGTTTTTATCATACAAAAACTCAATTGAAGTAACAGTAGTTTCGGTTGGACCGTATTTATTGTAAAAATCACAAAAAGGATTCCAAGATGCTGCTAATTTTTCCGGGCAAATATCACCTCCCGATAAAACCCTTCTTAAGCTATATTTGTCTGAAGGTTTTAATTTACTCACTACTGACGGAACTGAATGGAAATGTGTAATCTTATTCTCGAATATAAATGACTCCAATTCATTTTCATCCAATAACACTTTTCTTGGCAAAATATATAAACTTGCTCCATTTAAGAGTGCTAAGAATGTTTGCTCTACAGAGGCATCAAAAGAAAAGTTTGAAAGTTGGAGAATCCTTTCGGTATCATCTATTCCAAATTGTTTCGTCTGGGATTTTATTAAGTTGATAACATTGGTATGCTCCACCATTACTCCTTTTGGATTTCCTGTTGTTCCCGAAGTATAAATCACATAGGCTAAATGATTCGGTTGACTTATTTTATCAGGATTAGAAGTAGAATACCCTTCTTGAATACCGTTAAATTCATCTAATAATACCTCATCAATTACTATTTTGCAATTACTGTCTTTTTCAATGTATTCAATTCTTTCCTGTGGATAACTTGGATCAATGGGAACATATGCCGCACCTGATTTTAAAATTCCCAATAAAGCGACAATCATCTTTTCGCTACGGTCAAGTTTAATTCCGGCCAAATCATCAGGACCGATGTTATAATTCTCTCTTAAATAATGGCCTAACTGATTGGTTTTAGCATTCAGTTCAGCGTAAGTCAGTTTCGTTTCTTCAAAAACAACAGCAATATTATCCGGTGTTTTTTCAACCTGCTCTTCAAACAGATCCAAAATGGTTTTATCTTTCGGATAATCTGCTTCAGTAGCATTAAAATCTACTGTTACTTTTGTTTTCTCCTCTATTGTAAGATAATCCAATGCATCTATGGATTGTTTAGGATTTCTAATGATTTCGTTATACACATTTTCAAGATGATTTACAATCGAATCAATAAACAACGAATCGTAAATATCTGTATTATAAGTAATGGTAAGGTATAATTGATCTGCCTCAACAAAAGTGAAATTAAGATCTAATTTTGACGTATTGTTTTCAAAATCAAACAATTCAGCCTGTAACCCAACCAATTCTGTATTGTTTGTCACATTATTTAATTGTGTCTGGTTTTGGAGTACTACCATCACATCAAACAGAGCCGAACGGCTAAGATCTCTTTTCAGATTAAGATTTCCAACCAATTCATCAAACGGGTACTCCTGGTACTGATACGCATTTAGGAGCGTTTCTTTTTCTTTATTTAGTATTTCCAAAAAGTTATTACCTTGTTCAAATTTTGTTCTGATAGCCAATGTATTAAGGTAAAGTCCGATTTGATTTTCTAAATCCGGATGTTCCCTTCCTGCAATTGGAGTACCAATGATTATGTCATCCTGATTGGTATATTTATGCAACAACGTTTTTACACCCGTCATCAAAGTCATAAACAAAGTAAGGTCGTGCTCTTTTGAAAAATCTTTTATTTTCCCAAGAAATTCATTCGGAAATTGATGTGATTTATAGTTTCCGTTAAATGTTTGTACCAAAGGCCTTTTCTTGAAAGTCGGAAGTTCGATTGTGGGCAATTCTCCAGCAAATTGGTTTAACCAATACTCTTTTGAATTTTGGTACTCTTCCTGTTGCATTTTATCATTAATCCAAACCGAATAATCTTTGTACTGAATATTTAATTCCGGTAAATTAACCGCTTGATTTTCAACTATAGCATTGTATATTTTTACAACTTCTGAAACGATTAATTCCATAGACCACCCATCACCAATGATGTGATGCATTGAAAGGAAGAAAACATGTTCGTCTTCATTCAGTTTAACTAGTGATGCACGCAACAATGGAGCCTGTTCCAAATTAAAAGCCAAGCTGTTTTGCTCTTCCAGATATTGCAATACCGCTCCCTTTTGATTCTCATGACCTGTTAAATCTTTTTCAGAAACTTCGAAATTGATTTCGTGTGTTGAAGCAATGTATTGACGTATTTGGCCTTCTTCATTGTTTCTAAAACTTGTTCTCAGTATTTCGTGTCTTTGGATTAATAGTTTAAACGTTTCATTGAATTTAGCTTTATCCAAATCACCCAGTAATTTTATGGCTGAAGGCATATTATAGGCCAAAGACCCGTTTTCCAACTGGCTCAAAATCCAAAACCTATACTGAGATCCTGACAACGGATAACTATCCATAGCCGGAGCCTTTGGTATTGCTATATATTCCTCCATGCTTAAAACCTCAACTAAAGTTGCTATTGTTGGGTTAGAAAAGAAATCCTTAAATGATACAGTTTTATTTAATTCCTTGCTCAGTCTATTGATAACTTGTGCCACAACAAGACTATGTCCACCCAATTCAAAGAAATTATCGGTAATTCCTACTTGATCAACTCCAAGTACTTCCTGCCAGATCCCGGCCATTTTCTTTTCAGCTTCATTTCTAGGTGTTACATACTCTCTTCTGATAATATCTTCACCAGAAATATTTGGCAATGCTTTGCGGTCAATTTTACCATTAGATGTCAGAGGTAAACTTTCCATAGCCACGAAGAAAGTGGGCATCATGTATTCCGGTAATTTACCTTGAAGATAATTTCTGATTTCTGTTTTTTCTATTTCCGCGTCAACAGCATAATAAGCCACTAAAACTTTCTCCCCGTTCACTTCTTTTGCTTCAACAACGGCTTCTTTAACAGCATCTGAAAATTGTAAAATACCCGTCTCAATTTCACCTAATTCGATTCTGAATCCGCGGATTTTTACCTGATTGTCGTTTCTTCCCAAAAATTCAATGCTACCATCAGGCAACCATCGACCCAAATCCCCGGTATCATACATTTTAGTTCCCGGAATAAATGGATTATTGATAAATTTTTCTGCTGTTAATTCAGGCTTATTCAAATAACCTCTTGCAACACCGACTCCGGATACATATAATTTACCAATTACACCTACTGATACCGTTTGCATTGCTTTGTCCAGAATATAAACCTGTGAATTCGGAATCGGTTTACCAATTGGGATCGAACTATACTCTTTTGGCACAATTTCGTAACTCGTTGAAAGCGTCGTATTTTCTGTTGGGCCGTATCCGTTTATAATTTTTATAGCCGGATAGTTGTCAAATAGTTTTTGTACATGAGTGGGAGAAACTATATCCCCGCCCACCATCATTTGATTTATCGTTGCAAACAGTGAAATTTTATTTTCAACAACCTGGTTGAACCATGAAGCTGTCATGAAAATACTATTGACACTATTAGCTTGTATAACTTCTGCCAATTGATCTAAATTCAACTGGACATCTTGCTTTACAAGTATTAATTTTGCCCCATTCAATAAAGTTCCAAAATATTCAATCGTTGTTGCGTCAAAAGAGATAGAACCTGTGCTGAGCAAAACACTCTCTGAATTTAAAGGAGGCGCTAAACAAGGTTTAACCAATCGGATTATATTTCCCTGTTCTACCATTACTCCTTTCGGGTTACCGGTTGTTCCAGAAGTATACATGATGTATCCTATGTCATGCGGCTGGTTGATTTTTTCAAGATTTTCACAAGAATATTTTTCTTTTATTTTATCAAACTCTTCAAGTACAACCTCATCAATTACAATTTTGCAATTACTGTCTTTTTCAATGTAATCGATTCTTTCCTGAGGGTACGAAAGATCAATTGGCACATAAGCTGCTCCCGATTTTAAGATCCCGAAGATGGCTACAATCATTCTGTCAGAACGATCCAGTTTGATACCAATTAAATCATCTGGTACAATGTTATATTTTTCTCTTAAATAACGCCCTAATTGATTGGCCCTCTTATTAAATTCTTGATATGTCAGTTCAACCTCTTCAAAAGTAACTGCGATATTATCAGGCGCATTTTCAACCTGTTCTTCCAACAATTCAACTACCGTTTTATCACTTGGATAATCAACTTCCGTATCATTAAAATCAATCAATAATTTTGTCTTTTCATCAATTGACAAATAATCTAATGCACTAACAGATTGTTCAGGATTACTGATTATTTCATCAAATACATTTTCAATATGACTGAATATGGAATCTATAAACAACGAATCATAAATATCCGTGTTATACGTAATATTAAGTTCCAGTTGTTGTGTTTCAAAAAAAGTGAACGCAAGATCAAATTTTGATGTATTACTTTCAAAATCAAATAATTCCGCCTGCAATCCGGTCAAATTAGTATTAGTTGCCAAATTGTTAAGTTGTGCCTGATTTTGAAGCACTATCACTACATCAAACAAAGTTGAACGGCTAAGATCTCTCTTAAGGTTCAGATTACCGACCAATTCATCAAACGGATAATTTTGATGTTGATAAGCATTCAAAAGCGTTTCTTTCTCTTTCTTTAAAATTTCCAAAAAGCCGTCACCTTCTTCAAATTGCGTTCTAATAGCCAGTGTATTGAGATAAAGTCCGATTTGGTTTTCTAAATCCGGATGTTCCCTTCCGGCAATCGGTGTACCGATGATAATATCATCCTGATTACTGTAGCGGTGCAACAACGTCTTTATACCGGCCATTAATACCATAAAGAGCGTAGCATCGTGTTCTTTTGAAAAAGCCCTCAGTTTATCTGAAAATCCGGTTGAAAAACGATGTAATCTATAATCTCCGTTAAACGTTTGTACCAAAGGTCTTTTCTTAAAGCTTGGAAGTTCAATTACAGGCAATTCCCCGGTAAATTGGTTTAGCCAATATTCTTTTGATTTTTGCAATTCTTCCTGTTGTGATTTATCATTAATCCAAACCGAATAATCCTTGTATTGAATACTTAATTCCGGTAAGTCAACAGGTTGGTTTTCCACAATGGCATTGTAAATCTTTACAACTTCGGAAACAATTAATTCCATAGACCATCCGTCACCGATGATGTGATGCATTGAAAGGAAAAAAACATGTTCATCCTCTTTTAATTTAATCAACGAAGCTCTTATCAGTGGAGCTTGTTCTAAATTGAAAGCCAGATTGTTTTGGATTTCCAAATATTCCGATACTGCAAGATTTTGATTGCTGTGGTTCGTGAAATCAATTTCGGTTACAGCAAAGTTAATTTCCCCAATTGGTGTTATGTATTGCCTTACCTGATTATCGTTGTCGTTTTTAAAACTGGTTCTGAGGATTTCATGTCTTTGGATCAACAAATTAAGCGTTTCATTGAATTTCGCTTTATCTAAATGACCTACTAATTTTATGGCCGAAGGCATATTGTAAGCCAATGAACCACTTTCGAACTGGCTCAAAATCCACAACCTGTGCTGTGAACCTGTAAGAGGATAGCTATCCATCTCCGGAGCCATTGGTATTGCTACATATTCTCCCTGATTTAAGACTTTGCTTAAGGATTCAATTGTTGAATTGGCAAAGAAATCCTTGAACGTAACTTTTTTATTTAGCTGCTTGTTTAAACGGTTAATGATTTGCCCTACAATAAGACTGTGTCCACCCAATTCGAAGAAATTATCTGTAATTCCGACTTTATCAATCCCAAGAACTTCCTGCCATATTTCGGTAATTTTCTCTTCGTTTTCATTTCTTGGCGCGACATATTCTTTCCGGATGATATCTTCACCCGTAATGCCCGGTAATGCTTTTCTGTCCACTTTACCATTAGGTGTCAAAGGCATATTTTCCAAAGCAACATAGAAAGAAGGTACCATGTATTCCGGTAATTTGCTTTGAAGGTAACTTCTGATTTCTGTTTTTTCTATTTCCGTACCGGCGATATAATAAGCAACCAATACTTTTTCCCCATTTACAGCTTTTGCTTCAACAACCGCTTGTTTAACGGCATCTGAAAATTGTAAAAGACATGTTTCAATTTCGCCTAATTCAATTCTGAATCCGCGGATTTTCACCTGATGGTCATTTCTTCCCAAAAATTCAATATTCCCGTCCGGTAACCAACGGCCCAAATCACCGGTATCATACATTTTGGTACCGGAAACAAACGGGTTGCTGATGAATTTTTCAGCGGTCAATTCGGGTCTGTTCAGATAACCACGGGTCACACCCGCACCGGCAACATACATTTTGCCGACTACACCAACAGATACCGGTTGTAAATTATTATCCAATAGATAAACCTGGGTATTATCAATTGGACGGCCAATCGAGAATGCCATATTTTCATCATACAGAAACTCTATTGAAGTCACAGTAGTTTCGGTTGGACCGTATTCGTTGTAAAAATCACAATATTTGCTCCATTTATTAGCCAATTCAGGCGAACAGATATCACCCCCGGCAATCATACGTTTCAAAAACGGAGATTTTCCCGGTTCAATCTTCTCTAATACTGATGGTACGGCATGGCAATGAGTAATATTGTTCTCTTCAATAAAAGCCGTTAATTTTTCGGCATCAAGTATTGTATTCTTATTAGGAATATATAAAGAAGCTCCATTAAAAAGCGCTAAAAATATTTGTTCAACTGAAGCATCGAAAGAAATATTTGAAAACTGCAATATATTCTCATCTTCCGTAACTTTAAATTGCTTCGTTTGTGAATTTATTAAGTTGGCAACATTTGTATGCTCTACCATTACCCCTTTTGGATTTCCTGTAGTTCCAGAAGTATAGATAACATAAGCTAAATCATACGGTTGGTTTATCTTTTCTGCATTTGAACCGGAATACCCTTCCTGGATACTATCGAATTCTTCAAGAAATACCTCATCAATTACTATTTTGCAATTACTGTCTTTTTCGATGTAATCGATTCTTTCCTTTGGATAACTTGAATCAATAGGGACATAAGCAGCACCTGATTTTAAAATACCCAAAAGAGCAATGATCATTTTTTCGCTTCGTTCCAATCTGATTCCGGCAAAATCGTCAGGTACAATGTTATATTTCTCTCTTAAATAACTACCTAACTGATTGGTTTTAAAATTAAGTTCAGCGTAAGTCAGTTTCGTTTCTTCAAAAACAACAGCAATATTATCTGGCGTTTTTTCTACCTGCGCTTCAAATAAATCTACAATTGTTTTATCTTTAGGATAATCAGCTTCGGTATCATTAAAATCTGCTATTACTTGTTTTATCTCATTTTGGGATAAATAACTGATATCAGAAACAGGAAGATGTGATTCAGTCAAAACACTCTCCATTATAGTTCCGAAATGGCTGACTATTTTCTCTGCAAAATCATATGAATAAACTGCATCGTTGAAAGTCAGATAAAAATGCAGTCCGTTAACAGACTCAGAAAAAGTTAATTCCAGGTCAAATTTAGAAAGTACCTTTTCCTGATTATTGAAATCTAAAATATTAATACCGGCTACTTGTTGCGAATTCTTTTCGAAATTGTCAATATTTTGTAGTGTAAACAATACATCGAATAAAGGAGTTTTGTTAGGTTCTCTCCTGATATTCAAGTTTTCGATCAATTCATCAAAAGGATAGATTTGATGTTCATAAGCACCTAAAGTAACATCCCTCACATTAGCCAGTAAATCAACAAAACTATTCTTTTCTTCAAATTGAGTCCGTAAAGCCAACGTGTTTACATAAAACCCGATTTGATTTAGTAAATCAGAGTGCTCCCTTCCTGCTATGGGACTGCCTATTATTATATCTTTCTGATTTGTGTATTTGTAAAACAAAACATTTAAAACACTTACCAATCCCATAAATAAAGTAGAATCCTGAGACTTGCACAGTGCAGAAAATCGCTCAATAAGTGCCGTATCAAAATTTCTGCTTATCGAATTTTTACTTGGTCTATCTTCATTAGATCTAATCAGTTTTTTGGGTAAATCCAATTTGGCAATATCACCTTGAAATTGATTAAGCCAATACGTTTTATGCAATTGTGAATGATCATCCTTAATCTGGTCTTGCTGCCAGGATGCATAATCTTTATATTGTATTGGTAATGGAGGTAACGGGTTATCAATGCTGTTCAGAAAAGCGTTGTATAGAATAAAAAGTTCATTGATCATCACTTCCA
>DATEDY010000096.1:0-5565 GCA_035281405.1 Flavobacterium sp. | reverse complement strand
CCCAGCGCTGTTTTAATTTGTTCATAAGGCAAATATAAAAATTTACCTTGGTGGTACAATACCAAAGAGGTTTTGTTTATAGGTATTTTGAAAATAGACCATATAGTTATAAATCAGATAATTCACTTCATATCCATAATGAGTATGCGGATCATAATTAATCTGCATTTCATAAAGTTTAGAATCATAACGTTGTGGTTGCAAGACTCTTCTGTTCCATTCTTCTACATACCAACGGTTTTTGTTCTCTAAAAAGGTTTCACTGTGATACCCACGTGCAAATGATTTGGATTGTAGCCAATGGGTAAACCCTGGATCTATAATATATACCGCGTATTCAATCTCATCATTGGCAATTTTAACAGTATCGCCTTTGATTGCTCTGGCATTTGCCACCTCATTACTGGAAGTAATTTGAGCCTTTGTTTGACAAGATATTGTACTCAATACTACTACCATTATTATTATTAAAGTTCTCATAACTGTAAAGTATTAAAAAACCACGCCGGTATAGCGTGGTTTTATTATTATTTCCTTCCGAATATACTACTTAAAAGGCCTCCTAAGCCACCTTTTTTTGTAGCCGCTGCTACAGCATCACCCATTCCTAATTGACCATCACCATCCTGATCCAAAACAGAAGTTAAAATAGATCCTCCTGTAGACGATGCTCCCGCTTCTTGGCCTCCACCCAATAATCCGCCCAATAAACCTCCTAAGTCGGTTCCATTCTGAACGTTACCGCTTTTGGCTTTATTAGCTAAGTAGGCCATTAAAAGAGGCGCTGCTATCTTTAAAATCATACTGATCTTATCTGAACTCACACCGGTATTCTGACTCAAATGGGATTCAACATTGGTTTGGTCTCCACCTAATACATGACCCAAGATTTTACCTCCGTCTTCAGTATCAACACCCCCATTGCCTAATAAGCCACTCAGGTTATCCAATAAGCCACCATCGTGTTTTCCGCCTAAAAGAGCACCTAGTAATCCACCGGCTCCCTGTTCAGAAGACGCATTGTTCTGCATTGCATTCACTAAAGTCGGTAACGCTGAACTCAATACCGATGATGTTTCGCTTTCAGAGGTACCAGCTTGTTGCCCTACAGTTGCTATGATTTGCTTACCTAAATCACTATTCAATAAATCTGTTAATCCTGTCATAATTCCTTAATTATCTTTAAGTTAGTATGACATAAATGTAAGAAATATTTTTAGATTTCGTGTTTCAATAATGTTATAATTTGCTCTGCTAATTCAGTTCCGATTCTGTCCTGAGCTTCTACGGTTGCAGCTCCAATATGCGGTGTCATAGATACCTTCGGATGCATCAAAATCTGTACAGCTGGTGTAGGTTCATCCTGAAAAACATCCAATCCGGCAAAAGCTACTTTTTTGTTGTCTAAAGCCTCTACCAAATCCACTTCATTGATGATTCCGCCACGGGAACAATTGATAATGCCCACACCGTCCTTCATGATGTCAAATTCTTTTTTAGCAATCAAATAACCATCCTGTGAAGGAACATGTAGCGTAATAAAATCGGAGTGTTTTAATAAATCTTCTACTGGTTCAGTAGCAATTTCCAGGTCAATAAATTGATTGTTGTAAAACTCCACTCTAATCATGGCTTTTCCAACATAACTGTCAGATGCAATTACTTTCATTCCCAATCCTAAAGCCATTTTGGCTACAGCCTGACCAATTCGTCCAAAACCAATAATACCAATGGTTTTTCCTCTCAATTCAATCCCGTTAGCGTAGGCTTTCTTTAATCCGTCAAAATTAGTATCACCTTCTAATGGCATGTTTCTGTTGGAATCATGTAAAAAGCGAACACCACTAAACAAATGGGCGAATACCAGTTCTGCCACCGAATTAGATGATGATGCCGGAGTATTAATCACCTGAATGTCTTTTGAAATGGCATAATCCACATCAATATTGTCCATACCTACACCGCCACGGCCTATTATTTTTAAGGACGGACACGCATCGATAATGTCTTTTCTCACTTTGGTAGCACTTCGAACCAATAAAACGGCCACCTGATGTGTGTTTATGTAATTGGCCACTTGTTCCTGAGCCACTTTAGTAGTAATAACTTCAAATCCGGCGTTTTCCAAATGCGCTATTCCGCTTTTTGAAATCCCGTCGTTTGCTAAAATTTTCATTGTGTATATTTTTATTAAGTACTTTTCCCGCACCCGAGGCCGAAAGCCGAACGGGTGAAGCAATACGCTGTATCTGTCATTGCGAGGAATAAAACAGTCTTTTCAGATCGAGTGTTATTATCCTCGCAAAGACAGGATGCCGCTGCTATCGGGGCTAGTTATGCTATCGGGTTAAATTTTATTTTCCAGTTCTTTCATGACATCGACTAAAACCTGAACACTTTCCAGTGGTAAGGCATTGTACATAGAGGCACGGTATCCACCCACCGATCGGTGTCCTGTTAATCCGGATATTCCGGCTGCTTTCCAAAGTTGGTCAAAAGTTTCTGCATGACTTTCATCATTCAGTACAAATGTGGCATTCATAAAGCTTCGGTCTTCGGTAGCTGCTGTTCCTTTGAATAACGGATTACGGTCAATTTCATTATATAGTAAATTGGCTTTGGCTTCGTTTACCTTTTCAATGGCTTTTATTCCGCCTAAATTCTTTAACCATTGTAAAGTCAACAAAGAAGCATAAATAGGAAATACAGGAGGCGTATTGTACATGCTTTCTTTAGCAATGTGTTGTTGGTAATCTAACATCGATGGAATATGACGTCCGGTTTTACCTAAGATTTCTTCCTTAACAACTACTAAAGTAGCTCCTGCTGGTCCCATATTCTTCTGAGCTCCGGCATAAATCAAATCAAATTGGGAAAAATCCATACTTCTGGAAAAGATGTCCGAACTCATATCACAAATGACAGGAATATTAAGTTTAGGGAATTCACGCATCTGTGTTCCGAAAATAGTATTGTTGCTCGTGCAGTGAAAATAGTTGGCATCACTGGGAACGGTATAGTTTTTAGGAATATGATTGTAGTTTTCTGCTTTGGAGGAAGCAACAACAACAGTCTCACCAAAATGTTTCGCCTCTTTAATAGCGCCACTTGCCCAAGTTCCTGTGTCAAGATAGGCCGCTTTCCCGTTTTCACGCATTAGGTTATAAGGAACCATTAGGAATTCCAAGCTGGCTCCACCATGTAAAAATAAAGCTTGATATCCTTTGCCCTCCAACCCTAAAAGTTCGATTACCAATGCTCTGGCTTCTTCCATTACCGCTACAAAATCTTTGCTTCTGTGGGAAATCTCAAGAATTGATAAATCAAGGTTATTAAAATTGAGAATGGATTGTGCTGATTTTTCGAAAACTTCCTGCGGAAGAATGCATGGACCAGCACTGTAATTGTGTTTTTTCATTGTATATTAGTTGTGTTTGTAAAGAAAGACACAAATTTCGGGAAATACTTAACAAAAAAGCCTAATTGTTGTTAACATTAGGCTTTAGTTTATTAACGAAAACGTTTTCGCTTGTTATAATTTTAACAAAAATGCTAGTGTATCGACGTTATCGGCATAATCCCAAAGCTTCGGTTGCTGTGTTTGCCCGAATGCGATGCTCTTGTCAACTAATCCATTGGAAACAATACATTGAATATGATCGGCGTCGTTTTGTAAACGTGTTTTCACTTCTTCAATATCTTCGTAAAATTCATAAAATACCGAAGAAATAGGAGAGGCGTAACTGGTATCTTCTTTAATGGTTACAAAACCGTTGTCCAACAACTGAAACAAACTCATAAGGAATACAGCTTTGTTATAATCGTAATTGTTGGCGTATCTCTCATATTTGATGATGTCCTGATAAGCAAAAATGGCTTCAAAAAAGTTCTTGAAATCATAACCTTTCGGTACAAAAAGCTTGGAAACATTGCGACAACCCAATCCGAAGTAACGAAAAATATCTTCTCCAAGATTGGTCAAGTCTTCTTTGGTTTCATTTCCGTTCAAAACCGCTACAGAATTACGATTCTTACGGATGATACTCGGTTTGTCTTTAAAATAGTATTCAAAATAACGAGCAGTATTGTTGCTTCCTGTTGCTATCACTGCGTCAAAGTTTTCCAGTTTACCTTCAGTAAATTCAATGTAATTTTTGAATTCGGGCGCAGTTTCAATTAAGTATTCTGCTAAAAAAGGCAATAAATGCTGATCATTAGAAGATGTTTTAACTACTACTTTATGTCCAGCAATCAATACCGATAAAAAATCATGAAAACCTACCAATGGAATGTTCCCGGCTAGAATTAGTCCAACTGTTTTAGAATTTACTTTAGAAAAATCATAAGTTGAAATCCATTGGCTCAAATTAGCTTCAGTTAATGCTTCAGCCCATGAATTAATCGAGTAATAGACTTGTTCAGGGGTGAACCAACCATTGTGTGATTGGGATAATTCGATTAAATTTACAAATCGGTCAAAATAGATTTCATTATATTTTACATCATCAGATTTTGTGTTTTTATCCAGGTGAAACTGACTTAAAAACTTCCCTAATGCAATAAAGGCATTTATTTTATCTTTTTGTACCATTTGTTTTTTGCGTATGTGTGGTTTACATTGTAATTTTGCGCAAAGATAATAATAAGTGATTAGGCAATAGCCAAAAGTTAAAAAGTTTGGTTTCTTCAAAGGATGAACTTTTAGGCTTTAAACTTTTAAACAGAAAAAAATGGCAATTATCATAACAGACGAATGTATCAATTGTGGTGCGTGTGAACCAGAATGTCCAAATACAGCAATTTATGAAGGTGCTGATGACTGGCGTTGGAAAGACGGTACGTCATTAAGCGGAAAAATCATTTTACCCGATGGGACTGAGATTGATGCTGATGCGGCACAAACTCCGGTATCGGATGATATTTATTACATAGTTCCGGGAAAATGTACAGAATGTAAAGGTTTCCACGAAGAGCCTCAGTGTGCGGCTGTATGTCCGGTTGATTGTTGTGTTCCTGATGACAATCATGTGGAAGACGAGGAAACATTAATGAACCGTCAGGCATTTTTGCATAACGAGTAATATAAACTCCTCAAATTTGAGGAGTTTTTTTATAAATAACACTTTGCCACTTTGCTGCTTTGCCACTTGATAACTTTTGTCTTATATTTGCACACTTTTAAAAATCAGAATAATGAAAGCAGGAATTGTAGGATTACCAAATGTAGGGAAATCAACTCTTTTTAATTGTTTATCTAATGCAAAAGCGCAAAGTGCTAACTTTCCGTTTTGTACAATCGAGCCTAATATCGGAGTGGTAAACGTTCCTGATCCTAGAATTAACCGTTTAGAAGAATTAGTAAAACCGGAACGTGTACAAATGGCAACTGTGGATATCGTAGATATTGCAGGATTAGTGAAGGGTGCAAGTAAAGGAGAAGGTTTAGGAAATCAATTCCTTGGTAACATCCGCGAGTGTAATGCTATTATTCACGTTTTACGTTGTTTTGATAATGATAATATCGTTCACGTTGATGGAAATGTAAACCCAATCCGTGATAAAGAA
>DATEDY010000095.1:0-2971 GCA_035281405.1 Flavobacterium sp. | reverse complement strand
AAGCCTGTTTTCGCAATTATTAGTCGGTTAAAATCAAAGCTTGGTGCACAGTTCAAAAAGAAAACCTATCGTTCTTTGTTTACCATTGGATTGCTTAATGGTTTTTTACCCTGCGGACTAGTTTATGTTGCTCTTTTTGGTGCTATTGCAATGCAAGAAGTACATTGGAGTGTTGTATATATGGCATTGTACGGACTGGGAACGATTCCTATGATGAGTCTGGTTGTTTATGTTGCCAATGTGCTAACAGTACCGGTTCGGGCAAACATTCAGAAAGTCATCCCAATTGTGATCATTGGAATCGGTATATTGTTTGTATTACGTGGCATGGGTTTGAATATCCCTATGGTTTCACCGGGTAATGTGAGTTTGTTTGTGCAAAACACACCGCATTGCCGATAAGTTTTATTTACTTCAAGTTTCTGTATTCTATTGGTGTTTGTCCTGTTTTTAGTTTAAAAAGTTTACTAAAATATTGTGGGTATTCAAAACCTAATGAGTAAGCTACTTCACTAACTGAATTATCAGAGTTGATTAGAATGTTTTTAGCTTCTTCAATCAGATAGTAATGAATATGGTCCTGTGCATTCATTCCCGTTTCTTTCTTTAGTAAATCACTTAAATAACTAGGGGATAAGTGAATGTTTTCTGCCAAATATTTTACAGTAGGTAAACCAATTTCTTTAATTTTATTAGACTTAAAATAATTCTTCAGTAAATTTTCAACTTGTGACAAAGTGTTTGAATTGCTGTTTTTTCGGGTAATAAATTGCCTTTCATAGTAACGTGAACAATAGTTTAGTAAAAGTTCTATGTTTGTAACAATAAGATTGTGACTATGATTATCAATGTTTTCCTGTAATTCAGTTTCAATTTTTTGCACACAGTCATATAAAGTTTGCTTTTCTTTGTCTGACAAATGCAATGCTTCAGTAGTTTCATAAGAAAAATAAGTATACTCATTCATCTTATTACCTAAGGCAGTTCCACGAAGAAGGTCAGGGTGAAAAAACAAACCCCAACCCATCATGTCTTCTTTCTTTTCAATCTCACTGTCTAGGGTAAGCACTTGCTTTGGAGCGATGCATATTAAACTTCCGTCTTGAAAATCGAGTGATTGCCGACCATATTTTAAATGATTTGCACAATAATTCTTGAACATAATTGTATAAAAGTCAGCACTTATTCTAGTACCGTCTTCGATATATTCATCGGCTTTACTAAAATCGACAACAGCAACCAAAGGATGATTGGTTTTACTTTTTACAAAGTTGTTGATTTCCGAAATGTGATGTAATTGAATAATAGGTTTCATATTATACTTGGCTCATTACAATTTTATCAAACAATTGATCTCCTAAATAAATTCGCATCCAAACCATAGGTTTTGCCCACAAACCAACTCTATATCTTGTTTTGGGTTTTCTTTGGTTTACAATTTTTGTTATAGTTTTAGAAATAATGGTTGTTTTGGAACCTTTTCCACTGTCGTACATTTTTTCTGTTGCAGTAACAAGTTTGTTTGTAATGGATGCGTAAGCACCTTTTGAAGAAAATTTGCTGATGTTTTTTAGCATCACATCGCCAAACTCTGTTACAATAATTCCGGGTTCTAAAATAACCACATTTATGTTAAATTCTTTTAGCTCTAATCGTAAGCAATCACTAAATCCTTCAACAGCGTGTTTACTGGCGTGGTACCAAGCACCCATTGGTGTATACATTTTTCCTCCCATAGAAGAGGTGTTGATAATTGTGCCTGAATTGGCTTGTCGCATAAAAGGTAACACTTTTTGTGTTATCGAAGCTAACCCGAATAGATTTACTTCAAATTGTTGTCTAGCCTCATGAACTGGAATATCTTCTACAGATCCATACAAGCCATAACCGGCATTATTCCATAGTACATCAATTTTGCCTTCTTGTTTTATGATGGTATCCACAACATTTTGAATATCACTTTCTTTCGTAACATCCATTTGAATGGGATGCCCTCCTAAAGTTTTAAGGTCTTGCATCTCATCAATACGCCTTGCAACTGTATAAACAATATGTCCTTGCTCAATAAGATTTTTGGCAGTTTCTTTTCCCATCCCTGAACTTGCACCTGTAATTAAAATTACTTTTTTATTCATTTTTTACTGTTTTAAAGTTATAGTGCAAATTTCATCCGAAAGAAGCGGGAGTTGTTAATACAAATTCAAGGTTGTTGTATACTTTTTACGGATTGTAGGTTGATGTTTCAATTTTTCATCGAGTTTAAGTCAAATATACAAAACGATACCTTACAGAATTTATCCATTTTTTTTACTCCCGGTATACTGTTTCAGTGTGATTTTTTTATCCTTTAGAACTTATGAGGATGGTCATAGCTGTATCCATTCAATTCTACTAATGGCTGTTGTTACTGTTTTGTACTTCTAAAATACTTATCTTTAATAGTTTAAAAAAAACGAAAGATATGAATCCGAACAAAGCATTATGGGAAAAAGGGGATTTCACTAAAATTGCAGAAACGATGCGTGAAAGCGGTGCTAAACTAGTGGATTCTTTGGGAATCACAAAAGACACCTATCTTCTTGATTTGGGGTGTGGTGATGGTACTACAGCTGTGCCGGCAGCAAAATTGGCAGCAAAAGTTTTAGGAGTTGATATAGCACAAAATTTAGTCGAAGCTGGAAATAAGCGCGTCAAGGAAGAAAATCTAACGAATCTTTCCTTTCAAGAAGGTGATGCTACTGACTTGCATGACTTGAACGATCAGACTTTTGATATGGTCATTAGTATATTTGGAGCTATGTTTGCGCCAAAACCGTTTGATGTAGCCAAGGAAATGGTACGTGTGACAAAACCGGGAGGAAAAATAGTTATGGGCAATTGGATTCCCGGTGATCCTACTTTCGTTGCGCAAATTCTCAAAATATCGTCTGCCTATACACCACCTCCACCTGAAGGTTTTGTAAGTCCTATG
>DATEDY010000094.1:0-6382 GCA_035281405.1 Flavobacterium sp. | reverse complement strand
TTGCATGTCGATGCACATGGATTGGACGAAATGGATAACAAAATACTGACAACCATTATTGATAAATTTAAAGGTGGACCAGTTGGTTTATCAACCTTGGCAACCGCTGTTTCTGATAGTGGTGAAACTATAGAGGAGGTTTATGAGCCTTTTTTAATTCAGGAAGGATTTATTATCAGAACCCCGCGTGGACGTGAAGTTACCGAAAAAGCATACAAGCATTTAGGACGAGTGCGTGGAGCTAACCAAGGTGAATTGTTTTAGGGCATTTCCCGCCTCCATGCTTCCGTCGGGTCGGGTCTTCCGCTTTATCTTTTTTCTCCCGATTGTTATCGGGATTCAAAAAGGATGCCGCTTCAACCCCTAATGCAAATGAACACTAAAGAGAAATATTCACATTTAATTAAAACCGAAGCCTTACGCCTCGGGTTTCTTTCTTGTGGTATTTCCAAAGCAGGTTTTCTAGAGGAGGAAGCACCCCGATTGGAAGATTGGCTGAATAAAAATAGGCATGGCCAAATGTCGTATATGGAAAACCATTTCGATAAACGGCTTGATCCAACATTGTTGGTTGACGATGCAAAAAGTGTTGTCTCCTTATTGTTGAGTTATTATCCTTCTGAAATACAAAACCTGGATTCGTATAAAATTTCCAAATATGCCTACGGACAGGATTACCATTTTGTCATCAAAGACAAGCTCAAGGATTTGCTTAGTTTCATCCAAACGGAGATTGGTGAGGTTAATGGAAGAGTTTTCGTGGATTCGGCACCTGTTCTGGATAAAGCTTGGGCTGCAAAAAGCGGTTTAGGATGGATTGGTAAAAACAGCAATTTGATCACAAAACAAGTTGGTTCCTTTTATTTCATTGCAGAATTGATTATTGATTTAGAATTGGAATATGATCATGCCACGACTGATCATTGTGGCTCTTGCACAGCTTGCCTGGATGCCTGTCCTACACAAGCGATTGTTGCGCCGTATGTTGTTGATGGAAGTAGGTGTATTTCGTATTTCACTATTGAGCTCAAAGATAATATTCCCAATGAAATGAAAGGTAAGTTCGACGATTGGATGTTTGGATGCGACGTCTGTCAAGATGTTTGTCCATGGAACCGGTTTTCACAACCACACAATGAGCCGCTTTTTAATCCAAATCCCGAAATTTTATCTTTTTCCAAAAAGGATTGGCAGGAAATCACCGAAGAAACTTTTAGGGCGGTTTTCAAAAATTCGGCAGTAAAAAGAACAAAACTGGATGGTTTACAAAGAAATATACGGTTTTTACAGATGGAGTAATTTTTAATAATGTAACATTTCGTTTCAAAAAATAACAAAAGAGTTTAAATGTGATATAAAGTTTGTTCTTAAAACTTTCCTACTTCGATTACATCTCATAACTTTGCAAGTTCCAATTATCCTAAATAAAATATGGCAGACGATAAAAAACGCAGAGAAGCTTTACTATATCATGCAAAACCGCAACCCGGTAAAATTAAGGTAGTTCCCACTAAAAAATATGCAACACAAAGAGATTTGTCTCTGGCTTATTCCCCTGGTGTGGCAGAACCATGTATTGAGATTGCAAAAGATGTAGATAAAGTCTATAAGTATACAGCAAAAGGAAATCTTGTAGCAGTTATCTCTAACGGTACTGCGGTCTTAGGTCTGGGAAATATCGGTCCTGAGGCTTCTAAGCCAGTAATGGAAGGGAAAGCGTTGTTATTCAAGATCTTTTCGGATATTGATGTGTTTGATATTGAAGTTGATGCTACAGATATTGATAAGTTCGTGGATACAGTTAAGGCTATTGCGCCAACTTTTGGTGGAATTAATTTGGAAGATATCAAAGCGCCAGAATCCTTCGAAATTGAAAGACGTCTGGTAGAGGAATTGAATATTCCTGTAATGCACGATGATCAACATGGTACAGCTATCATTTCTTCTGCGGCATTGCTAAATGCTTTGGAATTGGCAGAAAAGAAAGTGGATGAAATCAAATTAGTGGTTTCCGGAGCAGGTTCAGCAGCTTTGGCTTGTGCTAATTTATATGTGTTATTAGGTGTAAAACCTGAAAACGTCACAATGTTTGATGTGGACGGTATGTTAACTACAAACAGAACTGATTTATCCGATATTCAAAAAAGATATGCTAAAAGTGGAGACGCTAAAACACTTGCCGAAGCCTTAGTTGGGGCTGATATGTTTTTAGGTCTTTCGGCTGGAAATATTTTAAAACCGGAAATGTTGTTGACCATGGCTAAAAACCCAATTGTTTTTGCAATGGCAAACCCAGTACCCGAGATTGATTATAATCTTGCTGTAGCTACACGTGAAGATATTATCATGGCAACAGGGCGTTCTGATTATCCTAATCAGGTGAATAATGTTTTAGGATTTCCTTATATTTTCCGTGGAGCTCTTGATGTTAGAGCTTCTAAAATTAACGAAGCCATGAAAATGGCTGCTGTGAAAGCTTTAGCTAGTCTAGCAAAACAACCGGTTCCAGAACAGGTAAATGTGGCTTATGGTGAAACTAAATTGAATTTTGGTAAAGACTATATCATCCCGAAACCTTTTGATCCAAGGTTAATTGCCGAAGTTGCCCCGGCAGTTGCAAAAGCGGCAATGGAAAGCGGTGTGGCTCAAAACCCTATAACAGACTGGGATCGCTATAAAGATGAATTGTTAGAGCGTTTGGGTTCTGATAATAAAATGGTGCGTTTGCTTGCAAACCGAGCCAAAACTTTGCCTAAAAGAGTGGTTTTTGCAGAAGCAGATCACTTGGACGTGTTGAAAGCAGCTCAAATTGTACATGAAGAAGGAATCGGAATTCCAATTTTATTAGGAAATCGTGAAATTATTTTGGAATTAAAAGAAGAGCTGGGTTTTGATGCAGAAGTTGAAATTTTAGATCCTAAAACAAAAGAAGAGGACGAGCGACGTCTTCGTTTTGCAGAAACATACTGGCAATCACGTCGTCGTCGTGGTATAACATTGTTAGATGCGCAAAAATGGATGCGTGAGCGTAATTATTTTGCAGCCATGATGGTCAATGAAGGCGAAGCTGATGCTTTGGTGACTGGTTATTCCCGCAGTTATCCGTCGGTAGTAAAACCAATGATGGAGCTTATTGGAAAAGCGCCAGGTGTTACCCGAATGGCAACGGCAAATATGATGATGACGCCACGTGGACCAATGTTTTTGTCTGATACAGCCATCAATCCAAATCCGTCTGCTGATGATTTGGCAAAAATTGCATTAATGACAGCAAAAACTGCTAAAATGTTCGGTATTGAACCGGTAATTGCAATGGTTTCTTTTTCAAATTTCGGTTCGTCAAAAGATGAAAGTGCAGCTAAAGTAAGAGAAGCTGTGGCTTATCTTCATAATTATTATCCTGACTTAATCGTTGATGGAGAAATTCAAACTGATTTTGCTCTTAATGCGGATATGCTTAAAAGTAAATTCCCATTTTCTAAATTGGTAGGACACAAGGTGAATACTCTAGTGTTTCCTAATTTGGAATCAGCTAATATTACTTACAAAATGCTAAAGGAATTGTATAAAGTAGATTCGATAGGACCAATTATGATGGGTATGGATAAACCAGTGCATATTTTCCAGTTAGGAGCTAGTGTGGAAGAAATGGTTAACATGGCGGCAGTAGCAGTTGTCGATGCTCAAGAGAAGGAAAAGAGACATAAAACGCCTAAAAAATAGCCGTCCGATTTTTATCGAGAAATCAAGTAGTTGGACTGAAAAATTGACGCTAATTAAAGAAAATTAGTATATTTGGAAGTTAACCAAACGAACTATGATTGCGCATATCCAAGGAAAATTAGTAGAGAAATCACCTACAGAAGTTGTAATAGACTGTAATGGAGTGGGTTATCTGGTAAATATTTCCTTACATACTTTTGGTTTATTGCCAAATTCGGACCTTATTAAGCTATTCACTTGTCTTCTGGTAAAAGAAGATAGTCACACATTGTACGGTTTTGTGGAAAAATCAGAAAGAGAAATTTTTAAATTATTAATTTCTGTTTCGGGTATTGGAGCAAATACCGCCCGAACCATGCTTTCATCATTGGAACCAAAACAAATTATTAATGCTATAGCATCTGGAGATGTGGCAACCATTCAGTCGATTAAAGGAATTGGTGCAAAAACAGCACAAAGAGCTATTCTGGACTTGAAAGATAAAGTGTTAAAATTGTATGATATTCAGGAAGTTTCGTTAATTCCGAACAATACAAATCGCGATGAAGCGTTATCAGCTTTGGAGGTGTTAGGTTTTGTGAGAAAAGCTTCCGAAAAAGTAGTTGATAAGATCATTGTAAATTCCCCAGATGCCAGTGTTGAAACTATTATAAAACAAGCCTTAAAAAATTTATAATCCTTGAAAAAGTATATTATTCACCCGGCCAAATTGTTTCATAAATCCAGTAGTTTTTTACTGTTCTTTTTCGTTTCTCTTTCTGCTTTTGCACAGGAAGAACAAGATACTGTAAAAGGGTATAATAAAGGTAATATGGAATTACCTAATCCATCAAGTATTCTTGAGGCATATACCTATGACCCAACTACTGACCGATACATTTACACCAAAACTTTTGAAGGTTTTAATATAGATTATCCCATTGTTCTTACGCCGGAAGAATACCAGAGACTGATTCAAAAAGAATCCATGAAGGATTACTTTCGAAAAAAACAGGATGCAGTCGATGGAAAGAAGGCAGCAAGTAAGGATGCGAAAAAAGATTTATTACCACGGTACTATATAAATTCAGGTTTTTTTGAATCCATTTTTGGTAGTAACACTATTGATATCAAACCTACCGGAACTGTTGAAATTGACTTGGGAATACGTTATTCGAAACAGGATAATCCTGCTTTTTCACCTAGAAATAGAAGTACTTTTACATTTGATTTTGATCAAAGAATCAGCCTTAGTATGCTTGGTCAAGTCGGAACTAAGTTGAAAGTAAATACAAACTACGACACTGAATCTACATTTGCCTTCCAGAATCTAATTAAGTTGGAATATACGCCAACCGAGGATGATATTTTAAGAAAAATTGAAGTCGGTAACGTGAGTATGCCACTTAACAGTACTTTGATTAGAGGAGCACAGAGTTTATTTGGGGTGAAAACGCAATTGCAATTTGGTAAAACTACATTCACTGGAGTGTTTTCAGAACAAAAATCACAAACCAGAAGTGTGACTTCGCAAGGTGGAGGACTGGTGCAGGAATTTGATTTGTTTGGATTGGATTATGATGCTGACCGACATTTCTTTATTTCGCAGTTCTTCAGAAATAAATACGATGCTGCTTTAGCCGAATATCCAATCATCGATTCCCGTGTACAAATTACACGTATGGAAGTTTGGGTGACCAATAGACAAAACAGAATCACGACAGGTAACGAAGGAAATAATATCCGAAATGTTATTGCTTTACAAGATATAGGAGAGGCGCAGTTAACAGGAGTTGATGATGCTGATGTGGTAAGTACCACTCCGCAACCAGGTTTCTTCAATAATCCTCCGGACTCACCTTCAGATAATACAAATAACGGTTTTGATCCGAAAAACATAGGTGTAGGTGATAGTAATTTAACTCAGGCAATCCGTGACGTGTCTACAGCAAGTCAAGGATTTACTGGTTTAACACCAACACCGGTTGAAGGAGTTGATTATTCCAAATTGGAGAACGCAAGAAAGTTAACTTCAAACGAGTATACTTTTCATCCGCAGTTGGGTTATATTTCCTTAAACCAAAGATTGACAAATGATGAAGTGCTGGCGGTAGCTTACCAATATACAATTGGTGATGAAGTTTACCAAGTGGGTGAATTTGGTACCGACGGAGTCGATGCAACTCAGGTAGATGATAATGATGTTCCTACTTCTCAAGCGTTAATCTTAAAAATGCTAAAAGGTAATCTGACGAATGTTGATAAGCCTGTTTGGAATTTAATGATGAAAAATATCTATCAGATTCCTGGAGCATATCAGTTAGATCCAACAGATTTTAAATTCAATATCCTTTACACAGATCCTTCTCCGTTAAATTATATCGAATTGGTAGCGCCGCTTCCAAGTCCAGATAACGTAACCCGTGTTCCTTTATTGAAAGTATTTAACTTAGATAGATTGAACCCAAATAATGATCCTCAAGCAGGTGGTGATGGTTTCTTTGACTTTTTGCCTGGATTAACCGTGGATACTCAAAACGCAAGAATTATTTTTACCAAGGTGGAGCCTTTTGGATCTCACTTATTTGAAAAATTGAGAACGAGTCCATTAGAAGATTATGACGGAACTACTTATAATGATAACCAAAGAAAGTACGTTTTCAAGAACTTATATCAAAAA
>DATEDY010000093.1:0-9008 GCA_035281405.1 Flavobacterium sp. | reverse complement strand
AATTCGGTGTTGATTTCCTTTTGTGCTTCAATAGGTAAAAACAAATGAAAATAGGTTTTCTCCCAAATGGGTAAATACAAACAGTGATTGGCAATGGCCAAACTGTCATTCATGATCTCATCAAAGGTTAATTCTTTTCGGAGTGCTTTATATTTTGTACGCAGTTCTTTTTTATTCATAGCATTTATTTTTACACCTCAAGCAGAGATGCTCGGCAAATGTACTTTAAAAATGAAACTTATTTGTAAATTTGAATCAACTCTTAAACTTGTTACCCGGAAATGTTAACTTCTCTAGAACTTCAAATTCAAACGCTACCTGATAATCCGGGAGTATACCAGTATTTTGATAAAGAAGGTAAGATTTTGTATGTAGGCAAAGCCAAAAACTTACGAAAAAGGGTTTCCTCTTATTTCAATAAGGTTCATGATACTGCCAAGACGAATGTTTTGGTTAAGAAGATTGTAAGTATTCAGCATATAGTGGTGCCTACGGAAACTGACGCGCTTTTACTGGAGAATAACCTAATCAAAAAGCTACAGCCGCGTTATAATGTATTATTGCGTGATGATAAAACCTATCCGTGGATTTGTATCAAGAACGAACCTTTTCCGCGTATCTTTTCTACAAGAAAAATGATTAAGGATGGGTCTGAATACTTCGGACCATACACGAGTTTCAAAACCGTACATACCATCTTGGATTTAATCAAGGAATTGTATCCGCTTCGTACTTGTAATTTTGACTTGAGCCGCGCCAATATCAATAGCGGGAAGTTCAAAGTCTGCCTTGAATACCATATCGGGAATTGCAAAGGACCTTGTGAAGGATTGGAAACACAGGAACATTATCAAAATCAAGTTAATGCTATCCGTGAAATCCTAAAAGGGAATTTCAAAGAAAGTTTGAAGGACTTCAAAAAATTGATGACCGATCTGGCTATGGATATGCAGTTTGAACAGGCTCAGAAAATCAAAGAGAAGATTGAGGTACTGGAAAACTATCAGGCAAAATCTACTATTCTGAATCCGAAACTGTCTAACATTGATGTGTTTTCGATTGTTTCAGATGAAGCTATGGCCTATATCAACTTCCTGCAAATTTCTCATGGTGCCATTGTGCGTTCTCATACCATGGAACTCAAGAAAAAACTCGAAGAAACCGATGAAGAATTATTGGAATTAGCTGTAGTGGAGCTTCGGGATCGTTTTCATCTGAACTCGAAAGAAATTATTCTGCCTTTTGAGCTGGACTTCGGTGAGAAGATTAAAGTTACAGTTCCGAAATTAGGCGACAAAAAGCAAATATTGGATCTGTCTGAACGAAATGCTAAATATTACCGCCTCGATCAGCTCAAACAAATTAAAATTGTCGATCCGGATAGACATACTAACCGAATCATGGCGCAAATGCAGAAGGATTTGCGTCTTTCTTCAGAACCTCGCCATATCGAATGTTTTGATAACTCAAATATTCAGGGTACGAATCCGGTTTCGGCCTGTGTAGTATTTAAAGATGGAAAGCCAAGTAAAAAGGACTATCGTCATTTCAATATAAAAACTGTTGAAGGACCGAATGACTTCGCTTCCATGGAAGAAGTGGTATACCGCAGATACAAACGAATGCTGGAGGAAAATGAACCGTTACCGCAATTGATCATTATCGACGGTGGTAAAGGACAACTATCATCGGCATTGAAAAGCTTGGAGGATTTAGGCTTGCGTGGTAAAATTGCCATTATTGGTATCGCAAAACGATTGGAAGAGATTTTTTATCCCGGCGATTCGGTACCGCTGTACCTGGATAAAAAATCGGAAACATTAAAAACAATACAGCATTTGCGAAATGAAGCGCACCGTTTCGGAATTACTTTTCACAGAGATAAAAGAAGTAAAGCAGCATTGAATTCTACTTTGGAAATGATCCCTGGAATAGGAGAAAAGACCATGTTGACTTTATTAAAACATTTCAAAAGTGTTAAAAGACTCAAAGAATCGACAGAAAAAGAAATTTCGGACGTTGTAGGTGTTTCAAAAGCCAAAAAAATTTCCGAATTTTATAGGATAAATAACACAACCCAATAAATGAGAACTCTTCTCTTGTCTGCACTGGCCTTTTTTGCTATTGCTACTCACGCTCAGGATACTATAAGGAAACCCAAAATCGGATTGGTTCTAAGTGGTGGCGGAGCCAAGGGGCTTGCACATATAGGTGTTTTGAAAGAAATCGAAAAAGCAGGTATCAAAATAGATTATATCGGAGGAACCAGTATGGGAGCCATTGTTGGTGGTTTGTACGCTTCGGGTTATACCGCAAATGAATTGGATTCTATTTTTGGAAATCTGGATTCTGATGCAATCATACAAGATGTGATTCCTAGAGGTAATAAAACTTTTTTTGAAAAGAATAATGACGAAGTATATGCAGTTACGCTTCCGTTCCAAAATATGAGAATTACTGTGCCTAAAGGTTTTTCAAAAGGACTGTATAATTATAATCTCTTCAGTAAATTAACGCACCACTATCGACATGTTCGGGATTTTAATAAGTTGAAAATTCCTTTTTTATGTATTGCTACCGATGTGGAAACTGGTAAGGAAGTGGTTTTCAGAGAAGGATCACTACCGATGTGTTTAGCAGCCAGTGGTGCTTTTCCTTCCTTGTTCTCTCCGGTCGAAATCGATGGAAGATACTATATTGATGGTGGTGTGGTTAATAATTACCCTATCGAAGAAGTGAAGAAAATGGGAGCCGATATCATTATTGGTGTTGATGTGCAGGACGGATTGAAAGATATCAATAATATAAGTGGTGCTACCGGTGTTTTGGTTCAAATTTCCAATTTTAAAACTTTGGAAAATATGGACAAGAAAAAAGCAATGACCGATATTTATATCAAACCGAATATTCAAGGTTTTTCAGTGATTTCTTTTGATATGGGTGATATCATTATAAAAAATGGTGAACAGGCTGCCCAAAATGTTTCCGATAAATTGAGGGCTTTGGGTACAAATTATAAAACAATTCCTCAGAAAACCGTTCGAAACGATAGCTTGGATTTGATTGATATTAAGGTAGAAGGGAATAAAAATTATACACGCTCGTATTTTTTAGGTAAGCTTCGTTTCAAACCCGGACATAAAATACGTTATAAGGATTTGCACAGCGGCGTGAATAATTTGAATGCTACTCAAAATTTCACTTCTATACAGTATAGGCTATCACAGGAAGGTGAAAAGGATGTGTTATTGATTGATGTGGATGAAAATCCAATTAAGACGTTTTTAAAATTAGGTGTACACTATGATGATTTGTTTAAATCAGCTGCATTAGTAAATATCACTAAAAAGAATTTGTTTTTTAATAATGATGTGGGATCTGCCGATTTTATAATTGGGGATAATTTCCGGTATAATTTGGACTATTATATTGATAATGGGTTTCACTGGAGTTTTGGACTTAAATCCAATTTCGACCAATTCAATAAAGTGAGTAAAACGGATTTCAGAAATGGTCAAATTAAGGAAGCCTTGGGTAAACAGAAAATTGATTTGAGTTATAAAAGTTTAACCAATAAGATTTATGTCCAAACCATTTTTGCTCAAAAATTCTTAATTGGTGGAGGTTTGGAGCATAATTTCATCAATATTGAGTCTAATGACGTCGATTCTGCTATGAATATTGATAATAGTTCATATTATTCCACATTTGGTTTTTTGAAATTTGATTCCTTTTCCAATAAATACTTTCCTAAAAAAGGATGGTATTTCTTCGGTGATTTTAAATCTTGCTTTTACTCTACGGATTATAATAATGATTTCTCTAAATTCTCCCTTTTTAAAGCCGATATGGCCATTGTGCAAACTTTTTTCAAAAGGGTTTCTGTGAAATTGCAAACGGAAGGTGGATTTACCGTGGGTGAAGGAGTAAATCATATTAACGATTTTGTTCTTGGAGGATACGGGTTCAATACTTTCAACAACTTTAAGCCTTTTTACGGATATAATTTTCTGGATCTTCATGGAGACAGTTACGTAAAAGGAAGTGTGGGTTGTGATTATGAATTCGTGAAGAAGAACCATTTGAATTTTACTGCAAATTTCTCTAATATAGGAGATAAAATTTTCGATAAGCGTGAATGGTTTGTTAAACCAAATTATACTGGTTATGCATTTGGTTACGGATTGGAAACACTAATCGGTCCTGTTGAAATTAAACATTCTTGGTCGCCAGATACGCGCAAGCACTATACGTGGTTTAGCATTGGTTTTTGGTTTTAATCTTCCCTTTTTGTTAAACATTTCCACAAAAAGCTATTTTTTTATTTATTTGTTTTTAAAAAAGTCTATTTTTGGGACACAAAAACAACCAAACATTATTTTTATGTCAATTTGGAAAAGAAAATCTATTGATTTGCTACTTGCTGAAGCAGCTGATTCAGAAAAAGGATTAAAAAGAACATTGACAGCTTGGACATTGGTAGCCTTAGGAATTGGTGCTATTATCGGAGCTGGATTATTTGTTAGAACTGCAGCTGCAGCAGCTAACAGTGCAGGACCATCAGTAACAATCGGTTTCATAGTAGCCGCAATTGGATGCGCTCTTGCTGGATTATGTTATGCAGAATTATCTTCTTCAATTCCAATCGCAGGAAGTGCTTACACATATACTTATGCTACCATGGGTGAATTCTTAGCTTGGATTATTGGTTGGGATTTGATCTTAGAATATGCGGTTGGAGCTGCAACTGTAGGTATTGCATGGAGTGAATATTTAAATAATTTACTGGTCAATGTGCTTCATACCAGTCCAATACCTTATGAGTGGTGTCACTCTCCATTCCAAACTTCGGCTGACGGTGTAAGTGGTATTATCAACTTACCGGCTTTATTCATTGTTGGGGCGTTAAGTTTACTTTTAATCAAAGGAACTCAGGAATCGGCATTTGTTAATGGTATTATTGTGGTTTTAAAAGTAGCTATCGTTATATTGATTATTGTTCTTGGATGGCAGTTTATTAATCCAACGAACCATGCAGAATATATTCCAAAACCATCAATTTATACTGATCAGCAAGGATTGGATCATAACTTCGGTGGAATTCTAGGGATATTAGGTGCAGCAGGTACGGTATTCTTCGCATTCATTGGTTTTGATGCTGTTTCGACAGCAGCTCAGGAAACTAAAAACCCAAAAAGAGATATGCCAATCGGTATTTTAGGTTCATTAGCAGTGTGTACAGTGTTGTATATCTTGTTTGCTCACGTTTTAACAGGTGTGGCTACAGTTGAAGATTTTAGAGGTGAAGGTGGTGAAGCATCGGTTGCTTATGCAATTAACAAATACATGGTAGGCTATGAGTGGTTAGGTCAATTTGTGACTGTAGCTATTTTAGCTGGTTTCTCTTCTGTTATCTTGGTAATGCTTTTGGGACAATCAAGAGTTTTCTATTCTATGGGTAACGATGGTTTATTGCCAAAAGTATTCAGTGAAGTACACCCTAAATACAAAACACCATACAAAGCAAACATGATTATCTTCGTTATCGTAGGTTTATTCGCAGCGTTTGTTCCTGGAGATATCGTTGGTGATATGACAAGTATAGGAACTTTGTTCGCTTTCATTTTAGTTTGTATCTCTGTTATTGTACTTAGAAAAACAAATCCGGATATGAAACGTGAATTCAAAACACCTTTCGTGCCATTCGTTCCAATTCTTGGAGTTGGTGTGTGTTTAGCTATGGTATACGGTTTGGGATGGCCAAACTGGTTGCGTCTTATTGCTTGGATGATTATAGGTATTGTTATCTATTTCGCATACAGTAGAAAGAATAGTAAGTTAAATAACGGCGAAAAGTAATCTCGTTGTGAAACATCATACAAATCCCAAATTATTAATTTGGGATTTTTTTGTTTCAATAAATAAGAGTTTTTTCCGATATTTGTGCTATATGAAAACCACTTTTGAAGGTTTGTTAGCGCATTTGAAGTTCCTCATCAAGAGAAATCCTGAGTGAGAGAATTTTCTTTTTGATTTATAGTAGCGTTTTGGTCAGCTGACCTTAAACCTTAAACTTTAAACTTTAAAATAAAAGAAGATGCCATTTTATCATAAATTAGGGAAAATACCTCATAAACGTCATATACAATTCCGCAAAGAAAACGGCGATTTGTATTATGAACAATTATTTGGGACTATTGGTTTTGACGGAATGTCTACCAATATGTACCATGAAAATCGTCCAACGCAAGTAAAAGAAATCCGAAAACAGTATTCGATTGCGCCTAAAATTGCTAAGGGAAATAATATTCAATCGTATAGACTTCGCGGATTTCAAGTGGAGCCAACTGATGATTTTCTGGAAAGCCGCAAGATTGTTTTGACCAATTCCGATTGTCACATCGCTTTGGCTGCGCCTAAAAAATCCACAATAGATTATTTTTACAAGAATACGGATTCTGACGAGGTAATTTTTATTCATCGCGGTACCGGAAAACTGAGAACCATGCTGGGTAATCTCGATTTTAAATATGGAGATTATCTTGTTGTGCCTCGCGGAATGATTTATAAAATCGATTTTGATACCGAAGATAATAGATTGTTCATTGTGGAGTCACGCCGACCTGTATACACTCCAAAACGTTACAGAAACTGGTTTGGTCAGTTGTTAGAGCATTCGCCTTTTTGTGAACGCGATATTCGTCGACCAGAAGAATTGGAAACGAATAATGAAAAGGGTGAATTCATGATCAAAGTGAAAAAGAAAGACGAAATCTTTGAAATGGTCTATGCCACACATCCTTTTGATGTTATCGGATACGATGGTTTTAATTATCCTTATGCACTTTCAATTCACGATTTTGAACCGATAACCGGTAGGATTCATCAACCGCCACCAGTACACCAAACTTTTGAAACAGATGCTTTTGTAATTTGTTCGTTTGTGCCTCGTTTGTACGATTATCATCCACAATCGATTCCTGCGCCTTACAATCATAGTAATATTGATAGCGATGAGGTGTTGTACTATGTTGATGGTGATTTCATGAGCCGAAATGACATCGAAGCAGGTCATATTTCATTACACCCAGCTGGTATTCCACACGGACCGCATCCCGGTGCAACTGAAAGAAGTATCGGAAAAACCGAAACTCAGGAATTGGCTGTTATGGTCGATACGTTCAAACCTTTGATGGTTACTGAAGATGCTATGAAAATAGCCGATGAGAAATACTATCAATCTTGGTTGGATTAATTAGGAGCTGTTTCCTGCTATCCGCTATATCTTTTTATTGTGGTCTTTTGGCGAAGTCACAATTAAAAGGACGCCGCTACAAACACGAAGTGTTCATCGAACACAATGCAAATTGCAGTCTAGTGAGATAATCAGGTTAGGAAAATTAAAATAGAACACAACATCAGTGAGAAAGAATTATTATTTTCTTTATTGCTAAAAAATAGAAGTATCATGTCACAAGAAATAAAATCAGTAGAATACGGATTAGAAAAAATATTTGAAGGAGCACAAGACTTCCTTCCGTTATTAGGTACAGATTACGTTGAGTTTTACGTAGGTAACGCAAAACAAGCGGCACATTTTTATAAAACAGCTTTTGGTTTTCAGTCTTTGGCTTATGCCGGATTAGAAACAGGAGTAAAAGACAAAGCGTCATACGTGTTGAAGCAGGATAAGATCCGTTTAGTGCTAACAACAGCTTTGAATAGTAATTCACCAATCGGGGAGCATGTAAAAAAACACGGAGATGGTGTTAAGGTGATTGCTCTTTGGGTCGAAGATGCTCGTTCTGCATTCGAAGAAACAACAAAACGTGGTGCAAAACCCTATTTTGAACCAACAGTGGAAAAAGATGAAAATGGAGAAGTAGTTCGTGCTGGTATTTATGGTGCCTATGGGGAAACGGTATTTATTTTTGTAGAACGCAAAAATTATAACGGAATCTTTTTGCCGGGTTACAGCGAATGGAAATCCGATTATAATCCTGAGCCTGTTGGATTAAAATACATTGACCACATGGTTGGGAATACTGGCTGGAACCGAATGAATGAAGCAGTAAAATGGTTTGAAGATGTGATGGGATTTGTGAATTTCCTTTCTTTCGATGATAAGCAAATTACTACTGAGTATTCGGCTTTGATGTCGAAAGTGATGTCTAATGGAAACGGAAGAATTAAGTTTCCAATTAACGAGCCTGCTCACGGGAAAAAACGTTCTCAAATTGAAGAATATTTAGATTTTTATGAAGATGAAGGTGTGCAACACATTGCTATTGCTACTGACGATATCATTTCAACTGTTGCACAAATGCGCGCCCGCGGTATAGAATTTCTAAGTACACCGCCTCAGGCTTATTACGATGCTATCCCGGAAAGATTAAAAGATCACATGTCTAAATTCAAAGAAGATATTCATGAACTTCAAAAATTAGGAATCATGATTGATGCTGACGAAGAAGGATACTTGCTTCAAATTTTTACCAAACCAGTAGAAGACCGACCAACACTTTTCTTCGAAATTATTCAAAGAATGGGTGCCAAAGGTTTTGGAGCTGGTAACTTTAAAGCACTTTTCGAATCGATCGAAAGAGAACAAGCATTAAGAGGTACGCTGTAAACTATACAAAATTATTAATGAAAATCCGGAAAATGTAATTTTTCGGATTTTTTGCATTTTGTAAGTGGTTGATAGTAAGTGTTTTTTAATTAAGGAGATCAAATTTTGTTAAAATAGTATTAATAAAATTTCATTTTTATTGAATTATCGTCAAAAGAAAACGTTGTAGTACGTGTTATTTTGATAAAAATATGTTAAAGTTGATTTTTCATTAGATAAAATTAAAAACACACCATATATTTGCATCAGAATTCTAAGGGGTGGTTCCCTTTGAATTTTGATAAATTTTCATAATTTATAGTTTTTTGGTTGGTTAATAGCATAAAAACTCAGTTAGCAATGACTGGGTTTTTTTGTTTTTTATTACTTTTGGAAT
>DATEDY010000092.1:0-6621 GCA_035281405.1 Flavobacterium sp. | reverse complement strand
ATTCCATACAAACACGGTTATGGATAGTGATTATTATGAATACGGTAATAAAAATGATGATCAAAATATTGTTTTTGCCTTTCCTCCAATATCAGGTTATGGAAGCGCTTATACCGAATTATTCCAAAATATCAATTCCTGTAAGTTTGTCTCTTTCAATTTTATTGAGAATAAAGAGAATCTGATCGCTTACTACGCTGATAAGATTAATGAAATTCAAAAAGAAGGCGATATAGTGTTATTTGGCTGGTCAGCCGGAGGGGTAATCTCCTATGAGGTTGCAAATTATCTGGCAAACAAATTAAACCGGAATGTTGCTAAGCTGATCATGTTTGACACGATTATTTTCAATAAAGAAGATTTAACCGAAGACCTTTTACTTGAACTGCATGACCCGGAAATGGAAAATGATGAGAATATGCGGGAAGTGCTTATTAAAGCTGAACAGAAGCAGAAAAATTATATCGAGTATTTAAGGAATGTATCGTATCAGGATAAATTACCGATAGAATTAGATCTGTTAAGAGTGAAAAGTGATGAGTACAGAAATTGGGAAACCTACTTTGAAAAAGTAAATTATTTAACAGGACAAGGAGAACATCACAAAATGTTAGAGGGAGAAAATTTAGTGTATAACAAAGGAGTATTGTGTGAAATATTGGAAAAAGTACACGACTCTGAACTTATCGCTCAATAGTAATTTAATGTTTTAAAGAATTAATGAATTCATCAATGAAAAATATATTTTTTAGTTTATTACTAATACCTTTTTTTAGTTTTTCCCAATCAGGAACCGATAAAGAAAAAACCGCTGCCGATGAGGTTTCCGAAAAACGATACAGTATCGATATAAACTCGGACTATAAGTACAATACTTTTCCAAGCCATAACACCGGAGTTGATGTGGTTTACAACCATAATAAATGGAAAATTAACTCAAGTTTGAACTACGGGAAAACGAATCATTTCTGGGATAGCGATGTGAGTACATTTTATCCGGACGAATCATTCATCGGAACCAGAACAAGTTACCTCAGAACAATCAGTTATTTGGGTTTTATTGATATTCAATACCAGATTTCTGAAAAAACAAAAATTAATTTCTTTTCAAAAAATGAGCGTGATGAGGGTAAAATGAAGGTTGACGATCATATAAAGATTTATGATGATCAAGGAGTATTGGAACGGGATTACTTGGGGTATAAGACTTCTGACCAGATTAATGACCAAAATGCAATTAACTTTTTACTGACACACAATTTCAATAAAAAGAATCATTTTTTCACCATTGAAACAGACTGGATGAAAAGAACCGGCTGGGCAAATCCTACCGTTAAAGGTCAGGATTATGCTCCGGATGGTTCAGCAATTCCAAACAGATCATATGATACATACAATGATAATAATGTAGAAATTGATGTGTATTCCTTAAACGGAATGGTGAACATACCATCAAAATGGTTTGATCTTGCTGTTGGCGGAAAATGGGTATTTGTTGAATCAGATTACGATACAAAGAATTACATAAACAATAACGGTGATTACGAACTGGATTTAGCACTGTCTCCATTGTGCAAGTACATTGAAAACAGACAGACTGTTTTTACGGATCTTAAAAAAACAGTAAACAAATGGGATTTTAAATTCGGATTTAAGTTTGAAAATACCTTGGTAAAAGGATCAGTTTCAGATACGGATGAAACTAATATAAATAATACCTATAATAACTTTCTCCCTTCAATGAGTGCGAAGTACAGTTTTGAAGGTGGAAACAAAATGACGTTTAGCTATCGAAAAACCATGAGTAGACCCATATTCAGATTCATCAATCCTGCCACGGGTATTTATAACGCTTATGAGAATTATACCGGTAATCCGTTTGTAAATCCGTCAACATCACATAACCTGAATTTGTCATATTCATTTAAACCTGAATATAGTCTTGGTTTTTCATACACAAAAACAAAAGGGAATATTGGAGCCTTAACGAAATTCAATGCCGGTAATATCATGGGGCATAATGTGCTTAATTATCTTGATTTGGATACTTACCAAATGACATTGAATAAAAGTATCAGTTACCTGAATTTTCTTGAAACCGATTTTCAGTTACAAGGTTTTTATAAATCGACACATTCACTTGTTTCAGTAATAAATGACAGGGATATATGGGGTTGGTATGGTAAGTTGAACAATCAGTTTTACCTGAATAAGTCCAAAACAATATCCGGTGATCTGAATTTTTGGTATCTGTCCAAAACCATTGACAGGGAATATGTCTTTGAAGACCGGTATGCCTTGAATTTCGGAATGAAGTTTTTACTGCTCAACCAAAATTTAACACTCAATATCAATGTAACGGATGCCTTGCAATCAGTAAACGAATATGCTTATTCAACAATTGATAACATTCATCAGGACTACAGAAATTATTGGCAGCCAAGATCTTTTAAAATAGCAGCGACATACAAATTCGGAAACAAAAAATTAAGCTATAATGAAAGAATGGCTGAAAATGGAACGGATCATAACCGATAAAATTTAGAAAACATCATCAGATAAAATCATGAAATCAATATTTACAAATAAATTAAAACCAATTAAAATGAAAACCAGAAGAACATTATTAGCATTAGTTGCCCTGTTATTTTCAAGTATTAATGCACAGAGTCAAGATAAAGCTCAAATCGAAAAAACACTTGAAACCTATTTTGATGGATGGCAAACAGGTGATACACTTAAATTGGGGAAAGTACTACACATAACCTGTAAATTGAAAAATGTAAAAGCAAATCAGGTTGAAGTAACTGACAGAAAAACCTATTTAAGCCGATTTGAATTGCATGCCAAACCAGAAAACACAGGAGGTAGAATCATTAATATTGATATAACAGGTAATACTGCAGCTGCAAAATGTGTCATTGAAACACCAAAGATGTTAATTACAGATTACTTCAATTTGTTGAAGGAAAACGACCAATGGTATATAGTGGATAAAATTTACAGCAGAGCTGAGAAAAAATAATTACCAGAAATTCCATGGTAAAATTTGTTGTAACCCAAAATCTTACCATGGTAATTTCTTCCGATAACTGCCGATTTTTTTAAATACTTATTAGATCGGAAGAATCAAAAAAATATAAGGATGAATAACCAAACTAAATACCAATTGTTTTTACTTCACTTTGCTGGAGGAAACCAATATTCATTTGAATTTCTCAAAAAAGAGGTATCAAATGTCAATTTCATTCCTCTTGAATTACCCGGAAGAGGAAAAAGACACCGGGAAGAATTATTTAAAAATAAAAGCCAGGCAATTGAAGATTATTTCAACCAAATTAAATCTTTAAGAAATGGTGAACCTTATTTGATTTACGGTCACAGTATGGGAGCAACACTTGGGCTTTCAGTAGCTGCAAAGTTGGAGGCTATTGATGATAGTCCGGAATTACTTGTTTTTTCTGGAAATGCAGGACCGGGTGTGACAAATAAAAAAGATTTTCTTTATCATGAACTTGATGATGAAAGGTTTAAAGAGGAACTTATAAATCTTGGAGGTATACCAAAAGAAGTTACCGAAAACGATGAACTGTTCAATTATTTTTCACCTATAATCAGAGCTGATTTTGAATGTCTTGAAAAGGATTCTTTTTCAGAAAAAGACCTAAAACTCAAAACACCCATACACGCATTGATGGGATCTGAAGAAGAAAATTCAGACCAAATAGAGAATTGGAAAAATTTTACAATAAACAATTTTACTCATGAAATAGTAGAAGGCAATCACTTTTTCATCCATAATCATGCGGAAAAACTGGCAAATATTTTTACAAACCATTTTTACAAACAATTAACTTACTAAAACGATTATGCTTAAGATAAAATTTTCACAAGCCATTTACCTTTTGCTCTACGCTATTCCAAACACCATTCTTAGTTTCGGAATAATATATATTATGAACAATGTGATTTCCGGTAAAGAAGGTTTCTTAACCGATTATATGGGAATCGTATTCGTATCAGTAGTAATTTATACGTATTTGCTGAATATAATATTTCAAAAGAAAATTAATAGATATTCCTTTGAAATATTGTATGAGAATGAAAAAAAGATATTTGACAAAATATTAAAAACTTCATTAATTACTCTCGAAAAATTAGGTTCACAACGATTTTATACTGCAATCGAGGACTTAAGGATATTTTCAACTTTTCCCGAAGTAGTTACTCATACCATTAACTCTTTACTAATGTTAGTGCTTTGTATGGTATATCTATTCACACTATCTGTTTCATCCGCATTGACAGTTGTTACTTTGATCATTTTAATCGCTGTTACTTATTTTATTGTAATCAATACAATGTCTAAAAAAGTAACTAACCTTCGAAAGTATAATGAGCATTATTATGAATATGTTGATGACGTAATCAAAGGGTTTAAAGGATTTAAATTAAGTGGTCTGAGACGGGAAAATCTAATGAACAAGCACTTGTCTCCTAACAGGGAAAATGCCAAAGTGTTAGACTTTAATATCAACTACGTTTTTTTATCAATCAATTTGATAAGCCAATACGGATTGTATTTGGTAATTGGGGTAATTCTTTTCTTATTGCCTGAAATAGGCTTGCTTGAAAGAGAAGATGTGGTTTCTTACGTTGTAGTCTTGTTATTTCTTGCTGGACCAATTAACAACTTGATCAATATGCAGAATATTTATACAAGATTGTCTGTAGCAAACAGAAGAATCAACAATTTCTTAAAAGATTTCGATGCTGTTGAAGCAACTGCTGAAATTCAAAATACGACACCTGGAGTATTCAATTCATTGGATTTTAATAATATCAGTTTTGCTTACGAAAATGATGCCGCTGAAAAAACGTTCGCTTTAGGACCAATAAACCTTTCTATCGAAAAAGGAGAAACAATATTTATTATTGGAGGAAACGGTAGTGGTAAAAGTACTTTTATCAACATTTTGACAGGATTATATCAACCTTCGGAAGGAGAAGTAATATTAAACGGGGAGAATAGTAACCAAAAAACACCAACCCAAAATCTGATCTCAGCAGTTTTTACAGACAATCATATATTTTCACATAATTATGATGATTACTCATTGGAGAATAATAAAGATTATCAGGAATTACTTAAGATAATGGAATTGGATAATGTTATTTTAGACGACAAGGAAGAATCTGCAAGACGACCTTTTTCTAAAGGTCAAAGTAAAAGGATGTCCATGATTTTTGCTCTCTTGGAAGAAAAACCAATTCTCGTATTGGATGAATGGGCGGCAGATCAAGATCCGCATTTCAGAAAATATTTTTATGAAAACTTACTACCTAGATTAAAGCAAGAAGGAAAAACTATCATAGCTGTAACGCATGATGATGCTTATTTCAAGTATGCTGACAGGATTCTGAAATTTGATTACGGGCAAATTGTAAAAGATTTTAAAGTGAACGGCGAAATTTTACATGCTGAAAATTTATGGCATAATGAAGTGATGAACTAAAATCAATCATAAACATAAACTCAGTAACTGATACTATTAATACACTATTTTTTCCATGAAACTTACTCTTCCACAGCAAGATGTTTATTTCGAACAGTTATTGTTCCCTAATGACCCTATATACAATATTGGGGCTAAAATTGAAATTAAAGGAGCAGTAAATACGGAAATATTTAAAAAAGCTTACAAAGCTCTTATCGATCAGCATGACACTTATAGAAGTGTTCTCGTAAAAAATCAGGAGGATATTGCAATCAGATTAGTAGATGAACACCAATCAGAATTAGGGTTTGTCGATTTTTCTGATTGTGAAAATCCTATTGAGGAAGCAACATTATATATGCAAAAGGAATTCATGAAACCTTTTGATTTATTTGATGAAAGGCTTCTGCATGTTTTTACTTTGGTCAAAGTGAATGACAAATTTCATTATTTATTTTCGGTGTATCATCACATCATAACAGATGGTTGGGGAACTTCATTGATGTTTCAGAGATTGGTTCAAAATTATAATGAAATTCATGAATTCGGAGAAGTAAAAACCGTTTATCCTTTCAGCTATAAAAGTTTTATTGATGACGATACTGAGTACCAAAACTCAAAGTATTTTTCAGAAGATAAAAACTATTGGCTGGAAAGGTTTCAATCGTTGCCAGAATCTTTTTTGGAAAAGGAACTTCTATCCGATAAAGCGAATGAATCTGTTCAAATTAACAAAAGTTCCCGTAAAGAATTAGTTGTTAAAAGAGAATTGTATAACGAACTGAGCCAATTGGCAGCCGAACATAAATGTTCTTCTTTCCATTTAATCTTAGCCGTTTTATTTACTTATTTTGGAAGAAAACATCAAAATAACGATTTTGCAATAGGCCTACCGGTTTTAAACAGAAGTAAATCAGTGTATAAAAAAACGGTTGGTTTATTTATGGGAGTTTCACCTTTACGGATTCCACTGGATTTTGAAGGAACTTTTGAAGATTTACTTCACCAAATCAAAAATCAATTAAGATGTGATTACCGTCATCAAAGATTTCCTTTAGGGAAACTGATACAGGAACTTCAGGCTTTCGGTGAAAAAGAAAGAATTTTTAATATCACACTTTCT
>DATEDY010000091.1:0-4720 GCA_035281405.1 Flavobacterium sp. | reverse complement strand
ATTACGAAAGTGAAGATTACATTTCACATACGGATGCAAAACGATCTTTGTTTGAAAAAATTTACCATTGGGTGAAAATTTACTCGTTGAACAAAAAAGTGAGTCTGATTAATTCACTACATAAAAGTAAAGGGAGTTTGTTAGACATTGGAGCCGGTACAGGAGACTTTTTGGTTACTGCTAAAGCTAACGGATGGCAAATTACAGGTATTGAACCTAATGAAAATGCCAAAAAATTAGCTGTTTCTAAAGGTGTTAACTTTGAAAATAATATAGAAAGTATTGAAAACCAGCAGTTTGATGTTATTACTATGTGGCATGTCTTGGAGCATGTGCCCAATGTGGAACATCAAATCAAAGAATTAAAGCGTTTGCTGAAACCTAACGGGACGATTATTATCGCAGTACCTAATTTCAAATCATTTGATGCTGGTTATTATGGCGAATTTTGGGCTGCCTACGATGTCCCAAGACACCTATGGCATTTTTCAAAAACAAGCATTGAAAAATTATTCGGAAAAGAAAATATGAAACTGGTAAAAATTCTTCCAATGATTTTTGACAGTTTTTATGTTTCCCTCCTATCCGAAAAATATACAAATGGTAAGATGAATTTTTTTAAAGCTTTTTATATAGGATTACGTTCGAACTGGAAAGCTAATCAATCAAAAGAATACTCATCACATATTTACGTGTTAAAAAACGACTAAAAGCCTTTTTTAGGCCTTTTAAAGCGTTTTTTACACCTTCAAAAGGAAAACACCTTAACGATTTCCTTTTTTATCAGAAATCAAGGCGTTTGAAGTCGGTTTTTATTGCTCAAAATGATGAAATTTCGATTTGGATAAATAAAATTTATAGTTGATTTTTCCTCAAAAAAACAGAATTAAAAACGGAAAGAATCGAACATTCTAAAAAAATGTTATTTTTACCAAAATTTAAAAAATTAACTGAAAAGAATAAAATGAAAAAAATTGTTGTATTAGCTGCTATCGCTGTTTCTGTGATGGCATGTAACAAAACTCCGGAAGCAAAAGAATTTAAAACTGCCTATATCGATACTACTGAATTGCTTAAAGAATATACGCAATACAAAGAATTGGAAGAAAAATTCAAGACCAAAGGTCAGGTTAAAGGACGTGAGATTGAAATTGAAGCAAAACGATTGGAAGCTGAAAAGCAGAGTTTTGAAAAAAATGCACAAATTAAAGGCGAGGCTTGGGCTCGTCAGAAATATGCAGAATTGCAACAAAGAAGTCAGCAATTGGCTTATGCAGAGCAAGTTATTTCACAACAATTACAAATGGAAGGTGGAACTGAAAGAGATTCAATCGTTAAAGATGTAAGAGAATTTATCAAAGGATACGGAAAAGAAAAAGGATATGATTATATCTACGGAACCGGTGATGCTGCTACCGTATTGTATGCTAAAGATTCGTATAACATCACAAAAGAAGTTACCAAAGCGCTGAACGATCGTTATGCTGCAAAAGCTAAACCTGAAGAGAAAAAAGAGGAAAAGAAAGAGGAAGTTAAAAAATAACTTTTTTTAGATCATAACGAAAAGCCTTCAATTTATTGGAGGCTTTTTGCTTTACCATTCAAATAGTACATAGTATTAATTCTTTTAATGATTAGCTATTATTAAAATTTAATACTTTAGTGGGTTTAATATCAGCCATATGTTCACTATTTCAGAAGAAGCCAAGTACACTTTACAATTTATCAATCAAACTCAGCAAAATATCTTCCTTACTGGAAAAGCCGGTACGGGAAAGACAACTTTGTTGCGTGAAATCATTCACACGACCCACAAAAATGTTGTTGTAGTTGCACCCACTGGCATTGCCGCTTTGAATGCTGGCGGCGTGACCATACATTCATTATTTCAATTGCCTTTTTCTGGATTTATTCCTGATTATAGCGCACCTCATTTTTCAGAATTTGCCCGATTTGAAACGAAAAGTACTTTAACCAGGCATTTCAAAATGAACAGCTTAAAGAAATCAGTAATCAGGAACATGGAATTACTGATTATCGATGAAGTCAGTATGCTTCGTTCCGATTTACTGGACGCCATGGATTTCATGATGCGTTCTGTGCGAAAAAGGGACACAGCTTTCGGTGGGGTTCAGGTACTTTTTATTGGTGATTTACTTCAATTACCACCAGTTATCAAAGACGACGAATGGAAAACATTGCGTAATTATTACAGCGGCAAATATTTTTTTCATTCTCAGGTGATTCGGCAAAATCCGCCTTTGTACATTGAATTATCGAAGATTTTCAGACAAACGGATGACGATTTTGTTTCCTTATTGAACAATTTACGTCATAATCAGGTTTCTAAAGAGAATATTGAGTTGCTGAACCAGCATGTTCAGACCGATTTTGATTTGCAAAAGCATCCCGGTTACATTACACTTACTACGCATAATGCTAAGGCAGATACGATGAATTCCAAAGCTTTAGCGGATTTAAACGGTGAAATTTTTTCATTCCAACCGGAAATAATCGGTGATTTTCCAGAGAAAATTTATCCCATAGACGAATTATTGCAGCTTAAGGTTGGCGCTCAAATCATGTTCATTAAGAATGATTTATCTTTTGAAAAACGTTTTTATAACGGTAAGATGGGCGTTATTAAAGCATTGTCTAATGAAGAAATTCTAGTCAGTTTTCCTGAAGAAGGTGCTACAGTTTTAGTTGAAAAATACGAATGGCAAAACATACGTTACTCCTTAAATGCTGATACTAAGGAAATTAAAGAAGATGTATTGGGAACTTTCGTCCACTACCCTATCAAGTTGGCTTGGGCAATTACTATTCACAAAAGCCAAGGATTAACTTTTGATAAAGCTGCTCTTGATATGTCGCACGTTTTTTTACCCGGGCAAGCCTATGTGGCTTTATCGCGTTTGCGTTCCTTAAAAGGGCTTATTTTGCTTTCTCCGCTTAATTTGAATGGTATATTGAACGATGCTGATGTCGTGGGTTATTCTGAAAATAAAGCAACCGATGAAATTTTGTCCAGTGTATTGGCTTCAGAAACGCAAAAATTCTTGTTGAACTTTTTGAAGAACAGCTTTGATTGGCAGAATTTAGTGCAGGAATGGCGCAATCATCAGTACGGTTTTGAAGATAAATCTACCAAATCGATTCATTTTCAATGGGCTAAAATTCAGACGGAAACGTTAGAAGTTATTCATGAACCAGCTAAAAAATTCATAAAACAACTTGATCAGCTTTTTTCACATGAAACGAATGACTATCAACATATTGAAAAAAGGATATCGGCGGCTTATGATTATTTTTTCCCAACGATGCATCAATTGGTGTATGAAATTCTTTGGAAACAAGAAGAATTGAAAAGAAAGAAAAAAGCAAAAGGAATCTTAGAAGACTTGGTACTTTTGGAAGAAATTCAGATTAAAGCGGTTTTGCGACTCATGAAGGCTAAATTGCTGTGTAAACGAATTGCTTCTGGTGAAAATATTTCTAAAACGAATATGACATCTGACGAAATTAAATTATACAAAATCAATACTTTAGAAGCTGTAAAGAAAGCGTTTGTAAAGCATTATGCCAATTTAATTGAGGATGATTCTGAATTGGATACAACTACCAAACAAGCAAAAGGTAAAAAAGAAGCTAAAAAATCGACTTATCAGGAAACTTTTGAATTATGGCAAGGGAATAACTCTCTTGAAGAAATCGCAACTTTGCGTAAACTAACAACGCAAACCATTGGTAATCATATGGCTAAACTAATTGAGAATGGATCTGTGCGAATCAATCAACTTCTTCCTGATGATAAAATTGCTGCTTTGGAAAAAATATTTGATGGATTTAAAGAAGATACGCTAACACCTCTCAAAGAAAAATATGGTGATGAGTTTTCCTGGAATGAATTGAAAATGTACCGAGCTTTTTTAAACGCAAAAGTCCCATAATTTGGGACTTTTTATATTTATTTTCAATTAGTTACTGTAATAAAAAAACACCAAAAACTGCCGTTGCGAAGTAAATTGCTATGGTTCTGGCACCATCATAATCTTTCGCAATTCGCTGTCCAAACAACAGCATTAGTAATGTTACACATGAAACAGCGGCACCATACTTTCCAAAAGTGGAATCACCACTGATAGACATTTCAACAATGCCTACAATGCATAATAATCCTGAGATTAATTCAAATACTAATAAAATTTTTAAGGCTAGATCAACTTTTCCGTTTAGAAAAGTTTTAGAAAAATGTTCCTTTAACCATCCTAAATTCCCTTGATAATCAGTGAATTTATCATATCCTGATTGTAAAAAAGTAATTGCAAGAAATAGCAATACCAATAAGCCAGCTAAATTGTCCATAAGTTTAGTTTTTGTGTATTAAACGAGTTAGTTTGATTGATAAATCGGTTAAAATAATTTTTGCATTCCCATTGCGTTCAATATGATAAATGGCATCTTGAATTTCCTTGTAAATGTCGGTGATATTATTTCCTGTGACAAAAGGCGCGAATTTATTGAGATTAAAATTCGCAACGTCGGTTTCCAAATAAACTAGTTTATCTGCTTGATAATTAAGCAACAAGGCTTGACGAAACATTTCTATACAAAAATGCAAAAATTTCTTTTGTGTTTCACGTCCAAGTCCTGCTATTTGTTCACTCCAGGAAATTAAATCCTGTATGGCCGAAGCATTTCCTTTAGCTCTAAAAGC
>DATEDY010000090.1:0-2022 GCA_035281405.1 Flavobacterium sp. | reverse complement strand
GCGGTTTGGAAACCTTCCGGTAAGTCTTTGCCAGTAGTGTCTTTAACTACACGTGGACCTGCAAAACCGATTAAAGCTCCGGGTTCTGCAATATTGATATCTCCTAACATGGCATAAGAAGCTGTTGTTCCTCCCGTAGTTGGATCAGTACATAATGATATGTATGGTATTCTTGCTTCAGCTAGCTGTGCTAATTTTGCAGAAGTTTTAGCTAATTGCATCAATGAGTAAGCTGCTTCCATCATACGTGCTCCACCAGATTTGGAAATCATCACAAATGGAATGTTGTTTTTAATCGAGTGATCAATACCACGTGCAATTTTTTCTCCCACTACAGCTCCCATAGATCCACCAATGAAAGCGAAGTCCATACAACAAACTACCAAGTCTTTTCCTTTTGATTTTCCTACTCCAGTGCGTACCGCATCTTTTAATTTAGTTTTGCTAATAGCATCTACTAAACGATCAGAATATTTTTTAGTATCCACAAATCCAAGTGGGTCTTTAGAGGTGATGTTAGCATCTAACTCAGTGAATTCATTGTTGTCAAACAAAATTTCAAAATATTCCTTACTTCCAATACGTACGTGGAAATCATCTTCCGGGCTAACCCATAGATTTCTGGCTAATTCATCAGCATCTACAATTTTACCTGTCGGTGATTTATACCATAAACCTTTAGGTACATCTCTTTTATCTTCAGTAGGGGTTGTAATTCCTTTTTCTTTTCTTTTAAACCAAGCCATAATTATTCAGTTATGAGTTCAAAGTTATGAGTTATGATTGAAGATGAAAGCTTCTGATCGATAATTCATAACAGACAATTAAAGTGTATTAACGTTATTTAAATCGGCAAAAGCCTGTTCTAATCTTTTATTGAAAGTGATTTCACCTTCACGTACCCATTTTCTTGGGTCATAATGTTTTTTATTTGGAGAATCAGCGCCGTCTGGGCTTCCGATTTGTGTTTTCAAATAGTCAATTTTTGAAGTCATGTAGTCACGAATTCCTTCAGTAAATGCAAATTGTAAATCAGTATCAATATTCATTTTGATTACACCATACGAAATCGCTTCTCTGATTTCTTCCAAAGTCGATCCTGAGCCTCCGTGGAATACAAAATCAATAGGATTGCTTTCAGTGTTGAATTTGTTTTGAACGTATTCTTGTGAGTTTTTTAAGATTTTTGGAGTTAGTTTTACATTTCCAGGTTTGTAAACGCCATGTACATTTCCAAAAGCAGCTGCAATAGTAAAACGAGGGGAAATTTTCATCAGTTCCTCATAAGCATAAGCCACTTCTTCTGGTTGTGTGTATAATTTTGAACTATCTACATCACTGTTGTCTACTCCATCTTCTTCACCGCCTGTAATACCTAATTCAATTTCAAGAGTCATCCCCATTTTGCTCATGCGAGCTAAGTATTCTTTACAAATGTGAATATTCTCTTCAATTGGCTCTTCCGATAAGTCAATCATATGTGAAGAGTATAATGGTTTTCCTGTCTCGGCGAAATGTTTTTCAGAAGCATTTAATAAGCCATCAATCCAAGGTAATAAATTTTTTGCGCAATGGTCAGTATGTAAAATTACTGTTGCTCCATAAGCTTCAGCAAGAGTGTGGATATGTTTTGCTCCGGCTACTGCTCCAGCAATAGCTGCTTTTTCATTAGTATTTGATAAACCTTTTCCAGCATTGAACTGTGCTCCGCCATTTGAAAATTGGATAATTACAGGTGCATTTAATTTTGCTGCCGTTTCAATAACGCCATTGATTGTACTTGATCCTACTACGTTTACTGCAGGTAAAGCAAATCCTTTTTCTTTAGCATATTTAAAAATTTCCTGTACTTGGTCGCCAGTTGCAACTCCTGGTTTTATATTGTGTGCCATGTATTTGATTTTTTTATAAGATTGACAAAATTACAAATTTAGTTTTAGAATGGATAGTTAATACCAATATTTAAAACACCTTTATCGAAACGCATTTCTCTAAACCATCTGTCTCCCGTAGTTAATGCAG
>DATEDY010000089.1:0-2174 GCA_035281405.1 Flavobacterium sp. | reverse complement strand
TAACTAGAGGGGTGTCCGAGTGGTTGAAGGAGCAAGCCTGGAAAGTTTGTATATGGGTAACTGTATCGTGGGTTCGAATCCCATCTCCTCTGCAAAGTAAAAGCCTGACGTAACAGTCAGGCTTTTTTGTTTTTAAATTGCAATGAAGGTTTTACTTCTCCGATGGTGTGGATTTACTTCGTCAGTTCGGCTAAAGCCTCGAGTGTAATCCGTGACCATAAAGAGAAGGAATAAAACTACAGCAATTAAAGCTGTAGTTTTTTATTTAATAGCTTTAGATTTGTACAGTTGAACTGAGCACGGATTACTTCGTCAGTTCGCTTAGCTCGTGTATTAATCCATGCTATATGATTTTGAACTGGTTCAGTAAGAATTGCCTGCAACAATGTCTGTATTAATTGTATATTTAGAAAAACTTTGTCAGGCTGCCCTTGATCAATACTAACAACGTCTTATCCTATAAAATATATTCTATGTCTTTATTAAAAAACAAACTGAAGAACATTGTTTTTGCTGTACTACTTCTCATCTGTCAGTATGCTGTTTCTCAGAACAGCTCCCGTCAATATTATAAAAAAGCTTTGGAATTAGTGAGTAAGAGTAATCTGGATGAAGCCGGGTTGCAGTTGGATAAAGCGCTTGCAAAAGACAGTCTGGACAGGAATGTCCTGATTTTAAAAGCGAACCTTCTTTTTACTAAAGAAGATTGCTGGAGCTCTTATAAGTGCTTGTATAAGGCTATAGAATTGGATGGAAAATTTATAGATACTACGGTTATTTATTTTTCTGATGTGGCAGAATGTCTTAAAGATAAAGCAGCTTCCCTCAAGGTTCTAGAAGATTTTCTGAATAAGAACGAATCGGATATGGTAACCTTTAAGTTGGCACAAAAGTATGTCAGCTTCAGTATGGAAGATAAAGCAGTTGAATTGTTAAAGAAACGACTGGAGAAAATGCCTCATGATGTTGATACTTATGGTGATTTGGCAAAATTGCAGTTCTATAGTTTTAAAAAAGAGGAAGAAGCATTGGGAACGCTTCGAACCGGATTGCTCAAAAATCCGAATAATCCTAAATTATTGTTTTTTATTGCCGGACTCTATTATGAATTAAAAGATTTCAATAAGGCTATAGATTTTATGAATCAGGTTGTAAAATTGGAATACAATGCTGATAATATTGCTTCCAGAGCGATAATGTATGAGCAGTCGGGAAATAAAAAAGAAGCTTATAATGATTATAACAGGGTTGTAACTCTCAAAAAGTGTGGCATTGATAATGTCTATTTCAATAAGCTACAGTATGAATTTGATAATAAAATGTTTGAAGCGTTAGTTGAAACCAGTCTCAAAGTGTTACAGTGTGATCCCAAACATGAAAACAAGATTTTGGATGGGTTGTATTTAGGATTTTTTTATTGCGGGGACTTTAAAAAAGGGAATAACTACCTAGATAAAAGACTTAGTGCAAATCCGGATGTATTCATTGCTTATTATATAAAAGCATTATTGTTGTTCAAAGATAAAAAGTATACCGATGTTCTAAAGTACCTGGATTTAGCCATGAAAACATCAGACATAACGGCGAATGATATTCAAAATGTGATGCATCTGAAATTGCTTTATTATTTAATCATTGAAGATTATAATGGCTTTATTGCTTTTGTGAAACCGAATGGTATTACGTCAACATCGGTGAAAGACCACCCAGGGTTTGAATTTACCAATATGAGTTCCGGGAAGCCTGAGGTTGTGGTTACTTTTAATAAAAAGACCGGTGTTATTAATGCAGGTATGAGTATTCCTTTTAAAACGATAGCAATGCTGGAGTCGGAATACGGTTTTAAATGGTAAATTATAAGAATAGGTTGTAGTGTTTTAAGAGGATGTTAACGGAAGAAGAAGGAAAATACCATAGTTTCAGGATAGCGTCACCGGCCGATTATCAAAGTGTCTTTTCCCATTTTTACTTTGCTGAGAACACTACAGATGAAACAATCTCAAAAACCCTATTGCCTTCGTTTCAAACTATCCTAATTTTTACGTTTGGTGTCAAGCCGTCTTTGGTTTCTAAAGAAGGTTCGGAAATTGAGGTGGGCAATTGTTTGGTGTTGGGACCTATAAAGCAAGCGTTCGACTATATATTGCCTCCCGGCTCGGAAATACTGGTTGTTA
>DATEDY010000088.1:0-7261 GCA_035281405.1 Flavobacterium sp. | reverse complement strand
CCAATTGTGAATTCTAATAAAAAAATGATGCATTTATCGTTCTGATTTCTTGAACAGCGAAAGTACTAAATAACTTCCAACTCCGAAAATAATTGCCATGGCGAATGCCAAAACAAAACTACCAATTAAATATTGAACAATATTGGTTTTTATATGATCGAAAGTAATAGAATCACCCAAAGAAAACTGTGCCGTATCGTTGACAAAAAAAGAACCGGTTTTCAGTGATAGAAAAATGATTACGGGAATCATTGGAGGTATACTGACATTCGAAAATGTAAAAGCGAGAACTTTATTAAATCGAAGCAAAACCGCTAACAAAATCACGATAGCTGTCTGAAATCCCCAAAAAGGCGCAATACCGCAAAAAACTCCCAAAGCAATAGAAGACGCTTTTTTCAAATTGGAGTCGCTGCTGGCTAAAACATCTTCCTTTAAAAAATCTTTAAGGCTTTTTTTTTTGAAACTTCTAAAAAAGTCTCTTGGTTTGATATACAAAAACAATAGCAAAACGAGTACTGTATTTAAAATACTAATACGGGTGAAATCCTTAAATGGACGAAAGTGGGTTACACGTTCATTAGGATCATATAAAATTTTAACCGGTACATTCTTTACAGGAATACCATTCCAGGCAGTACGAACAATAATTTCGATTTCGAATTCGAATTTTTTGGTAAAAAACTTTTTAGGGATAGACAATAAAGGATATAATCTATAACCCGATTGTGTGTCTTCTAAACGAATTCCAGTTTCAAACCAAAACCAAAAATTAGAAAATTTGTTTCCAAAGCTACTCTTCTTGGGTACACCATCCTGATTCATGTTTCTGCTACCAATCAATACAACATCATTTCCTTCATTTTCAAAAGCATCCAAAAAAACGGGAATGTCATCTGGAAAATGTTGTCCATCTGAATCAATGGTAATTGCGTGATGAAAACCTAACTCTTTAGCCTTTTTAAACGCCACTCGTAAAGCATTACCTTTACCTTGATTTTCACCAATAGTGATAATGGTGCATTGGGTATATGAAACTAATATTTCAGATGTAGTATCAGTTGATCCGTCATTTACAATAATCACATTAGACGTTTGGAGTAAGACACCATCTATAACCCTGCGAAGTGTTTTGTGATTATTATAAGTTGGGATAACAACACAAACATTTAATTGATTCATTCTTTCAGAAGTAGTTGGAATGGAATTCATGATTGTGTTATTTAATTTTTTGCTTATCGGCTTGGGTAAAAACTTTTGACTGATTTACATATATTCGAATATACTCTTTCAGCTCTTTAGATTGTTTATCGAAAGAAGACAGTATCACTTTTTTATCTTCTTCAATATTGCCTTTATACTTCAAAAACTTCGGAGTGTTTTCCTGAATACTCAATCGGATAAGTCTAATTTCGGCATTATTCCCATCCGCTTTAACCATGCTTTCAAGAAGTGTTACTCCTTCTGTAAACAATGCTTTTTTAGCTTTTTTATCTGAAGTAAATTTAGATTTCAAAGCTAATGCAGCGCCTTTATAAGCCAAAAGCGTTTTATTATCCTTATCGTACTTTGACATGGAAGCATAAAACTTTTCGGCATCTTGTTTGGTTTTTGAAGCAGCATAATATTGTTCTCTTACCTCAGAAAAGCTCTGTGTAATGATAGAAAACAATATGCACAACAGTAGTTTCAAAATTATGCTTTTTTATAAGTATTCGTTAATTTAAGCGCCACAGTTTCATCAAAACTGGTCGTGTTCTTCACTTTTATTTCAGAAGATAAATCGCCTGAAATTTCCAAATCCAAGTTCAGTTTAGGGTTCTTATCGGGATTGATAAGCGCCATAAACTTAACATTAGAAGAATTAGTCATAAACAAAGAACTTCCCAGGATTTCCTGAGAAAGTTCTTTGATAATTTGCATCATACAAACCCCTGGCGTTACAGGATTTCCTGGAAAATGGCCTTTAAAAACATCATGCTGATTATTGAGCATAATCACTGCATTGTATTTTCCTTCAGCAACATTCTCTAATTTTTCAATTGTATAAAAATCCTTTAGTAACATAGGTTTGTAATTTAATTTTATTAGAATGTGTAATTGATACCTGTTTGGAAAACCACATTGGTGTAATCCCAATTATCATCTACAGGAATAATTCCTTTTTTAATTCTTGCCTCGATGCCAAAATTTTCTGTGAATTTAAAACCTGCTCCAAAGAAAAAGGCCAAATCAACTCCATTGAAATCATCGTAATAACCTTCAGATGTTTCACCCAAAGTTTTTTTGCGATCATTCACTCTAATATCAATAGTTGGTCCAACATGAATATTAAATTTATCAAAATTGAATTTATTAGCCAAACCTAATGACATATATGACAAATCGATGTCTGTTTCGTGGCGTACACTATTGTTATCTATATATTCATACTTAGCACCTTGTCTTGAATAATTAATCTCTGGTTGCAGTGTATACACTTTTGTAAGATTCAAAGCACCATAAAAACCTAAATAAAAATCAGTTTTTGTGCTGAATTTTTCATTAGGATTATCTGTTTGTGTTAAGTGTGAAAAGTTTAAACCACCACGTAAACCTGGTTTAAAAGTAACTTGTGCATTACTACTGAATAATCCGAAAAGGCAGAAAGCCGCTATAACGATAGATTTTTTCATTTTATAAATTAGAATTAATTATTAATTTGATTTAGGACAATTTTAAGTTTAATATTCTGATGATTAATTTTTATAATTTCTGCAAAAATACTGTTTTTTGATTCAAATTCGAAAACTACCTTTTCTTTGCTTTTTGAAGCATTGACAAGCTTTACCAACTGGCTGTTATTTTTATTTATAAAAAAATAATTGAATCGCTTTTTATGACTTGATTTAAGGATTTCAAAGTCTTTACTTTCAAACATTTCATTCACTTGATGATTCACCTTCAGCAATAATCTAAAATCATCTCTCAAAGTATTGACAATCATTTTTCTGTTCAATTCATCCAAAATATAATTTACTTTAAAATCATTTTCAGACACTTCAAAATCTAATAATTTATTACCAAACTCTGTTGTAAAAACGACTCGATGAATAGAATCATTAATCCTTTTGGCAACAAAAATTCCACCTACAGCATTTCCGTAAACTTCTATATGTGCTTTGTAAACATAATCGGTTTCGGGGTTAGAAAAATACGGGTTTTTGAATTCTGTTAGCGTATTTTCTTTTTTTACAGCATTTGAAATCTCATACGATTTACACGAAAAAAAGAAAACAACAGTAAGACTAATTAATAAAAGCCGATTCGTCAATTTTAACATTAATCTGTTTATTTTTAAATACTATTCTCGTAAAATCTCCTGATGGTTCAATTAGTTTTACCTGCGATACAGTAGCATCGTTAATTGGAAAATACAAATCGACCTCTTTAATATATTTTTTAACCGTAGTTGTTTTTGGTGCTAATTTGGCAATGTAAAATTCTTTCGTTTTAAAATAACTGATGGAAAATTCGTTATCATCAAACATATTTCCACTAACACTACCAACAATCAGTTTGTTGATTTTTTCAAACATTTTACTTTTAGCATCAACAGTACTTTTATTTCCCTGATCGTTAATATAAATCTTATTGTTCTTAAAAATAATACTGTACTGATACGGTTTTGTATACTGCCAATTCAAAATATTGGGAGCTTTAAAAGCCATTTTACCCGAAGTTTCAATGTCTTTTGACAAAAAATCCATGTGTTTGTACTGGATAAAGTCAGTTTTCAATGTTTTGATGCTTTTGGTTTCTTTCTCCACTGTTGCTTTAAAACTATTGATTTCAGAATTTGACATTTTTTGTTCTTGTGCCAATCCGACCAAACTAAATAAGGAAAGTATCAAGAAAAACAAGTTAGTTTTCATAGGCAGGTAAATTTAATAATGTATCAATTGTAACCATTTCATAATTCTCTGACTGCAAAAATAACAATAACCGTTCCAAAACTGTAACCGTTTTCAAACTTGTGTCGTGCAACAGGACAATTCCTCCAGGTTGAATTCGTTTTTTTACTCTTTCAAAAATTGCATTTTCATCAATATTCAACGTATCCAGCGAACGTATATTCCAACCGATAACATGATGCCCGGTCTTTGAAACTGCTCTTGCAATATTGGGATTTGTCACTCCGAAAGGCGGTCTGAATAGTTTTATTTTACGTCCAACAGCATTAGCAAGCAAAACATCATTCTTCTCAATTTCTGCCAGTACTTTTGCAGTAGAAAAAAAACCAATGGAATTCGAATGGGAATAGGTGTGATTACCAACCACATGCCCTTCAGTAATTGCTCTTTTCAAGATATCAGGATGTTTTTCAATTTGCGTTCCAATACAAAAAAAAGTCGCTTTTGCATTAAACTTCTGAAGTAAATTCAATACTTCTTCCGTCATTTCATGCGGACCGTCATCAAAAGTCAAGGCAATTCTTCGTTGCTTTTCATTCGGATTGCTGTGGTAGGCTTTTAAAAAATAATTCAAACGGATATCGAATGATCCCCACGAGGTCATTCCTAAAAAGAACACGGTCAACACTAATAATGTCCACCATGCTGCATGAGTAATAAAAAGCAAAACCAGACATAATGAACATAGTACAATTATGTTTTTATGCTTTAACATTTTTGGAGTAAAATTAAGCTGTGATCCCTTCCTTGGTATTGATTATACAACAAAATAGTTTCATAATTCGCCTTATCCAAAGCATTCATTCTTACAACAGAAGGGATAAATTGCTTCTTGACAATAGTAGCAGCCAACCATAAACCAAATCCTGATGCGGTATTATATTCGGCACTTAGATGCTTGTAATAGACTTGTGGTGTATTTTTCAGAATTGATGTACTAACATCATAATAACCATCAAAATCAATATCACCGTTATTCCCTAAAACAACTGCATCAATGTTATCAATACTGATATTGTTTGCTGCTAAAAAGTCTAATATAAAACCTTCCACATCATTCGGTTTCATTACATTTTTAACAGAAACATCGGTTAACTTAGCATACGAAGATTCTTTTACATCGCTTTCTAATGCAAAAAACGTTGCTCCTTCTCCAAAAACAACTCCTTTAGAATTTGAATTTAGTATTGAAAAAGGCACATCTTCAGTTGTTTTAATAATGTTTCTCAACTTATACAGGTCAAGAGTATGCGATGCGGTTTCATCAACACCACCAACCAAAACAGAATTAACATCATCCATTTCGATTTGCATTTTGGCGTCTATTAAGGCCGACTCCAAAGAAATGGCTCCGTTTACATAAGTAAAATTATAACTCTTGCATTGCAATCCTAGAGCAATTTGAGCTCCTACGGTATTATGTGTTGACTGAATAAAAGAAGTTGGCGTCAAAAACTCTTCTTTATTATCTATAATTGCTTTCAGGAATTTTTCAGAATCCTCCACACACCCCATACCGGTTCCGGTAATAATAGCTTCAGGATTTTGCATTCCAGCCTCATTCATAGCCTGAGTAGAAGCATAAATACCCATTTTCACTCCTTTAGCCATACGGCGAATCATAGCTGGCGGGATCAATTCTTTATATGAAGGCTGTTGTGCATAAATCACATTTTCCGTTTCATTCACAACCGCATTTTCCAAAAAATCAGCTTCAATATTATTTTGAGCTGAAACAATTCCGATTCCATTGATATAGCACTCTTTCATTAGTTCTTGGAAAAAATTACAGTGGAACAATTACCGCCAAATCCGAAAGAATTAGACAGCACATGTTGTATCTCTTTATTTTTTAAGGTTGTTTGAGGAATTAGATTAAATTCCTCCATTGGATTCTGAAAATTCAGATTTGGAAAAATAATATTGTGCTGCAGCGCCAAAACACTATAAACCGCCTCAATCGCAGCAGCAGCAGCCAGAGTATGACCGGTAAATGCTTTTGTCGAACTAAACTCAGGTGTTTTGTCACCGAAAACTCGGATTAAAGCTCTACCTTCTGACAAGTCATTGTTAGGTGTTGCTGTTCCGTGTGCATTGACATAATCGATATCTGACGCCTGCAATCCCGCAACTTTCAAAGCTTTTTCCATAGCTAGAAAAGCGCCGTCACCATTTTCTGATGATGCCGTTTGATGATAAGCATCATTCGCATTACCAAAACCGGAAACATAAGCTAAGACTTTTTTATTGTGCTTTTGAACCATTGCTTCAGATTCCAAAACTAAAAAAGCAGCTGCTTCTCCAAGGTTCAATCCTTTTCTGTTATTATCAAATGGTGAATTGTAAGTATCCGATAAAATCATTAACGTTTTAAATCCGTTGATAGTGAATTTTGCCAAAGCATCTGTTCCGCCCACAATAACTCTGTCCAATTTCCCGGATTGGATTAATCGCGCTCCCAACATTATTGCATTAGCAGCCGAAGAACAAGCAGTACTTATCGTGGTTACAAAACCTTCTAGACCGATGTACTCGGCAATTTTATGAGAAGAATCACCGGCATCATGAGCTAAAATATACTTTTGAACATCTTCATTTTCAAAATACTCATAAAAATACCTTTCAGTCATATCCATTCCTCCCACACTAGTCGAAGAAATCAGGCCGGTTTTACACTCATTGACTTCATTGATACCCGCATTTGCCAAAGCCTGCTTAGCTGCATAAGCACCCAGCATCGCGGTTCTTGAATAATTATTATCCGAAGGTATTCCAAGCAATTCCTCTAATTGGATATTTGTTAATTTAATTTCACCAACCTTAATCTCTTCTTTATGAATGGTATCAAAATTTTCAATATCTGAAATCCCCATTCTACCCTCAGTTAAAGCAGTAAAATTTTCTTCAACGGTTTTTCCTATTGAAGAAATAATTCCCATTCCTGTGATTGCTATTTTCATTTTTAAACCTTCAGCCTTTTTTACTTCACTGACAAAACATACTGCATAAGAATTTTATCATTCACAGTCTGCAAATGCCACATCCAAAATTAAATCGAACAGAAGCAAAAATTCATTTTCAAATTACTCAATTATTTTGTTCTCTTCTCTACAATGTATGCAGCCATAGTCTCAATTGACTGGAAAATGGTCTTTCCTTCTTTCGGGTCAGTCAATTTGATTCCGTAATCTTTATCCAATAAAACGATTAATTCCAAAGCATCAATAGAATCTAATCCTAATCCGTCTCCAAAAAGTGCGTCATTATCATTAATATCTTCTACTGCAATATCTTCTAAATTTAAAACT
>DATEDY010000087.1:0-2524 GCA_035281405.1 Flavobacterium sp. | reverse complement strand
TCCGAGATGGTTTCTAAAACAGTTTGAAATTGTAAGTCTTGTAAGGTTTTATTATTTATTGAAATCATTAGTATAGTTGCAAGGGAACAAAGTTACAAAGGAGTAAAGTTACAAAGTGATTATATTTGTAAAAAATAAATTTGATGAATATTAACATTGATCCATCTTGGCAGAATTTTTTTTCGGAAGAAACCGCTAAACCGTATTTTGTTGAATTGCAGCAGAAAGTGGATGAAGAATATCAAAATTACGCCTGTTTTCCACCAAGAGAATTGGTTTTCAATGCTTTTGATAAATGTTCACTGGATAAACTGAAAGTTGTAATTATTGGTCAGGATCCTTATCACGGTGAAGGCGAGGCCAATGGTTTATGTTTTTCTGTCAATGACGGAGTGGCAATTCCGCCTTCATTAAAAAATATTTTTGCCGAAATCAATAACGAATTTGATCGTGTTTTCTTTCCCACTTCAGGAAATTTAGAGGGTTGGGCAAAGCAAGGCGTTTTGCTTTTGAATGCTTCGCTGACAGTCCGTAAAGATTTGGCCAACAGCCATAAACATTTAAAATGGAATTTTTTTACTGATAGCGTAATCCAATATATTTCTGAAAATACTGAAAATGTAGTCTTTTTACTTTGGGGAAGTTTCGCACACAAAAAAGGTTCTAAAATAGACAGAGAAAAGCATTTGGTTTTAGAAAGCGGCCATCCTTCACCACTGAGTGCAAATCGTGGTTTTTGGTTTGGGAATGATCATTTTTTAAAAGTGAATGAGTATTTGAAAAGTGTTGGTGAAGAAGTTATTAATTGGTAATTAATTATTAAGAGTCAATTGTCCTAAAATTTCTTCACTCATGAATTTGCCACCAGGATAATAAGCCGTGTAATCTAGATTTAACCAAATTTGGCCGTGTTCGTCAATGTGGTAATGGATTTCTTTGCCTTTACTTTCTTCTTTAAATAGAACATCGTGAATAAGATAGATTACATTTTCCAGATCTCTTTTAGTTCCGATAAGCATTTCCGGATAAATATGAGCATCTGTATGAATTAATCTAGGGACTCCACCAACCGCTTTGATGCCTGCAGCCATTAAAATTGCATGATCGTCACAATCGCCCGAAAAATGTTGCAGAGATTCTGAAGCAGAAGCAATGTAATTATTTCCTAAAGGATCGTTTACATAATTCCAGCGGGTTTTAATTTCTTTGAAAACAGCAAAGCACTGAATGATAGTTCTGTAATCACTATATCCTTTTTTGCCTTTCACATCGGTAAAATGTTTTGTTGTGGCATGTAAAGCAAAATTTCGAACTTTCGGATTTTGAAAATCAATGGCATTGATAACCTTGTATTTGTTTGGAAAGGGAAGCAATTTGCTGATAATGATATCCTGCGGATACGGATTATCTCCCATGGTGTACATCATGGAACGATAGTCGTCATATACTCTGTAAAAACTATAACCGCCAAATAAGGTTCCATACAATAGAGTTAGTGAATACAAAAAAAGACCAATAATCAAATACTTTTTTATTGTACGTAACATAAGTTGGTACACAATCAAAATTGCAATAAAAAGTAGAATCCTGTCTACAGGAATACGTAGATCAAGTTCTTTCAGATTTTGATGCGCAATGATGAATGTTGGAATTGATAAAAGAATATTCAAAAGAAAGATAACTACAGTATCCCAAGGCTTTGGTAAGGAAAGCCTGTCTTTATATTTGGCATATAAACTTGAGGATGTAGTTGTTGTCATTGCTTTTAAAACGGTAAAAATAACGAATTATTTAACTACCGATTCATAAGGCATTTTATTTTCAATTAATTTTAATTCAACTAATTGGTTTTGTACTTTATGAAAGGTGTTTTGGTCTAATTGTTTTTGTGACCATCGGGTTGATTTTAACCATTCCTGAATGTCTTCCAGTTTTTGATGGTATCTGGAAGCTAAAGTTCTGTCTATACTTGGTATTTGTTTGAATTCAGTCGTTGTATTATTAATGATTTCCAAGATCAGTTCAACGGTAGAAGGGTTATTAATCAAAAACTCGTTACGCACAGCAATTACAAAGCACGGCCATGGAGTAGGGCAATCGGCAACTCTTCTAAAAGTGCCATTGTCTACCAATGGTTTTGTCATGAAACGTTCCCACATAAAGTAATCGGCATCACCTTTTGATAATGCTTCGACAGCCCCATCAATGGTGTTAACGATTTCAAATTGAAGTGTGTTGGTATCCCAATTTTGGGATTGTGCATTCACGAAACTCATCAAATGCGAACCTGAACCAAAACGTGAGATGGCTGCTTTTTTATTTTGTAAATCAGCTAATTGAGTATATTTTGAATTAGCATCAACATGAATTCCCCAAATCAAAGGGGATTGTACATACACCTGAACAATTGAGGATTCATTACCTGCAGTTATATCTTTGATAATACCTTCGGTAAGAATTACAGTAATATCCGTTTCATTATTACGAAGCATTTGACACATTTTACCAGTTCCTTCAGGCACAT
>DATEDY010000086.1:0-2900 GCA_035281405.1 Flavobacterium sp. | reverse complement strand
AGTAAAAGCAACCTATTCAGAAACTGATCTGCAAGGATTGGAACAATTGGATTTCGGTGCTGGCTTTGCGCCTAACTTACGCGGACCATACGCTACCATGTATGTACGTCGTCCTTGGACCATACGCCAATACGCCGGTTTTTCTACCGCTGAAGAAAGTAACGCTTTCTACCGTAGAAACCTGGCCGCAGGGCAAAAAGGGCTTTCGGTTGCCTTCGACTTAGCTACGCATCGTGGTTATGATTCTGACCATGAAAGGGTGGTTGGTGATGTTGGAAAAGCTGGTGTAGCTATTGATTCGGTAGAGGATATGAAAATTCTTTTCGATCAGATTCCATTAGGTGAAATGTCGGTTTCCATGACCATGAACGGAGCCGTTTTACCTATCATGGCTTTTTATATTGTCGCTGCAGAAGAACAAGGTGTTGATGCCAAATTACTTTCGGGAACCATTCAAAATGATATCCTAAAAGAATTCATGGTACGTAATACCTACATCTATCCGCCTACGCCTTCCATGAAAATCATTGCTGATATTTTCGAATACACCAGTAATTTCATGCCGAAATTCAACTCGATTTCCATTTCGGGTTACCACATGCAAGAAGCGGGTGCTACAGCCGATATCGAATTGGCATACACGCTGGCCGACGGTTTGGAATACATCCGAACAGGATTGGCTGCAGGAATGGACATTGATACCTTCGCTCCGCGTCTGTCTTTCTTCTGGGCGATCGGCATGAATCACTTTATGGAGATTGCTAAAATGCGTGCCGGGCGTATGCTTTGGGCAAAACTATTAACGCAGTTCAGCCCTAAAGACGATAAATCATTAGCACTCCGCACACACTGTCAAACATCTGGATGGAGTTTAACAGAACAGGATCCGTTCAATAATGTAGCCAGAACAGCCATCGAAGCGGCTGCCGCTGCTTTTGGAGGAACACAGTCTTTGCACACCAATGCCTTAGATGAAGCCATCGCATTACCAACCGATTTTTCCGCACGAATTGCCCGTAATACACAAATCTTCTTACAGGAAGAAACCAAAATATGCAAAACAGTCGACCCTTGGGCAGGAAGTTATTATGTGGAAAGCCTAACGGCCGAAATTGCAGAAAAAGCATGGGCATTAATCGAAGAGGTAGAAGCTTTAGGTGGTATGACCAAAGCGATTGAAGCCGGAATCCCGAAACTGCGCATCGAAGAAGCTGCCGCACGTAAACAGGCACGTATCGACAGTGGACAGGATATTATTGTAGGGGTTAACAAATACCGTTTAGAGAAAGAAGATCCGTTACATATTTTAGAAGTTGACAACCAAACCGTTCGTAAACAACAAATCGAACGCTTAGAACATATCAAAGCTACCCGAGATAACGCTAAAGTACAGGAGTGCTTAGCCAAACTAACCGCTTGTGCTAAGGGTGAATCCGGGAACTTATTGGATTTAGCAGTGAATGCAGCACGCAACAGAGCCACTTTAGGTGAAATCAGTGATGCATTGGAAACTGTTTTCGGAAGATACAAAGCACAAATCAGAAGTTTTAGCGGCGTGTACAGTAAAGAAATCAAAAACGACGAAAGCTTTGAAAAAGCAAAGCAGTTAGCAGATGAATTTGCTAAAAAAGAGGGACGTCGCCCTCGTATCATGATTGCCAAAATGGGTCAGGACGGACACGATCGCGGCGCTAAAGTGGTCGCTACCGGTTATGCTGACGTTGGCTTCGACGTAGACATCGGGCCATTATTCCAAACCCCGGCTGAAGCAGCTAAACAAGCCGTGGAAAACGACGTGCACATTTTAGGGGTTTCCTCTTTGGCAGCCGGACACAAAACATTGGTACCTCAAGTCATAGAAGAACTGAAGAAATACGGTCGCGAAGACATCATGGTAATCGTTGGTGGTGTTATTCCTGCTCAGGATTACCAATATTTATTTGATGCGGGAGCCGTAGCCGTTTTTGGCCCTGGAACTAAAATCAGTGAAGCTGCAATTACGATATTGGAGGTATTGATAGCGGAGTAATAGTACACCTGACAGGTTTTATAAACCTGTCAGGTGTAAAACTATTTTACTTATATTTGTTCTATATATAAGCCAAAATAGTTATGATACAAGCCTTACAACGTGGAAATTACTACCACATTTACAATCGTGGAATTAACAGTGTTACACTTTTTGACACTAAAGAAAATTACGAGTATTTCCTTAACCTCTACTCTTCACATATTGATCCCATAGCAGAGACTTTTGCATGGTGTTTAATGAAAAATCATTTTCATTTTTTGGTAAGAATAAAAGATATCTCTGAAATCACTTCAGAGAAAGTAATTTTACCTTCGCAATCCTTTTCCAATTTGTTTAATGCTTATACAAAAGCGTACAATAAAAACTCGAAAAGGCATGGAACTTTATTTGAAAGACCTTTTCGTCGAAAACAAATTAACAACACTCGTTATTTGCAAAATGTAATTACCTATATTCATAACAATCCCATACACCATAATATCTGCGATCATCCAATACAATATCCGTGGAGTTCCTACATAAGTTGCATTTCTGAAAAACCAACTAAACTCAAAAGAAAAGAAATCATTCAACTATTTAACGATTTAGAGAACTTCGAATATGCACATCAAGAAAAAACAGACTATTTATCAATTGAACAATCATTAGGAATTTAATAGCCTATTTACAATGTTTTACACCTGACAGGTTTTATAAACCTGTCAGGTGTAAAAACCGTAACAAAATCAGCACTTGAACGTCTTACTTAGCAATCATTAATCAAATACACATGAAAACTAAAATGACTTTCAGGTCAAATGCTTTACTCTTCAGTAAAGTATTCCAAATCGTTTTGCTTACACTTATCTCTCTTCCGGCTATCGCAAAG
>DATEDY010000085.1:0-6144 GCA_035281405.1 Flavobacterium sp. | reverse complement strand
ATCTGCTTCAAAAACCGGATATGTAAAAGTGTTGTATGCTTCCATGATATTTTATTATAAAGTTCCTAATGATGTGCTTCCCAGTATGATTGGGTTTTTAGTTTCACTGATTTGACAATCGTATAAATTCCCTTCCGGATAAATCGTATTGAGCTCTTTTAGAGCCTCTACTAACTCGTTTAATGTGTTTTTATATTTTTGCTCGTCGCTGCTGGTAAGTGTGTTCTCACAAAACTTCCAACGATAGTATCGGTAATCTTCCAGCCATTTTTTATAGGTTTTCTGAAATCCTAACATGTCAGTAGCGTTTACCCAGCATATCTTCAATAATGAATGTGCGGGAGCTTCCTGACGGAAAGTTTTTTCGGCATATTTTCTAAAAATCAAACTCTTGAATCGCGAAAGGTATCCCGGCAAAACAATGGTTGCTTTGAAAGAATAGGGATCGTTTTCGGCTTCATCATCACAATCATCGTTTAAGCAAACGTTGAGTAAATCATCATCCGTAAAAGTTGAATTATTAAACGGTCGCAACAAGATATGTTCCAGGCAATAAAAATTCTCATAATACAGATTGAGTATTTTTATCATTTCTTCCAAGAAATCATACGCTTCCTCCGGTGTATCGAATTTCTTTTCAAATCGTGCCGTTTTCAATGTATCATTCATCAGATACAGATAATACTTACCGGCATAACTATCTATTTTATATAAATTCTGATCCAAAAAATGCAACTGAGCCCATTCCCATTTTGCTGCCAGATCCACTGCAGGAGTAACAATTTTAAAAAGATAATCTCCTGAAGGTGTTTCAACTGTCCATTGCGTTTGTGGTCCTTCTTCCGTTACAATGTCGCGCAATGGAATTTCTCCAATTCCCAGTAATCGAGCCACTCTTCTTTCATATCCGCCTCGATGGTCAGAATTCCAAAAAGTATTAAAATCCAATGTTCCCGTAGTGCTGTTCAAAGTAGCATTCAGATAATCAATTCCTAATCCTCTGTTACTGCTGATAACCGGATAATCATTAATGAAATTTTGTTTGTCGAGAATTAAATCATCGTTATCGAAAGAAAGCGATCCCATCCCTGATGTGTCTTGTGAAACCTGGTACATCATGAATACATAATCACTAAAACTTTCTCCAAAGCGGGCAATAAGATGATCCAATGCTCTGTTTCTGCGATTGTAAAAAGTAGTTTTAGTTTCGTGCAAAGACACCTCATCATCCGATTCACCATTCAATAAATTAGACTCTAAATTGGCAGTGAATAACGATTTCGAATAAAAATCCTCTCCTGTCCAATCGTTCTTTTCCAAATACGTTGGAAAATACGTTCGATCCAATGTATTGGTATCCAAAAGATCTTTTGCATTGTATAGCTGACTGAAAAAATCCGCCAATAGCTGCTCATAAAAATACAGATAGCCTTTTAGTTGTTTTGCCTGTGCTTTACGAAGCGTAGTCTCTTTTTCAGAAATATAGTTTTTACCCAAACCATAGGTTACCGGAAATTCTTCTTGGATACTTTGGTATTTCTTTAGTTCAAAATAATCCCCATTTTCTATCGTGAAATCGTTTTGTGTATTTTTCAGTTTTTTTTGTTGGAACTGTGCTTTGTACAAAAGGACTTTTTGCTCGACCAGCATTTTTTGGGTTTCCGTCAACAGAAAAGGGATATTTTTCTGAAACAGCAATAATTTAGAAAGCGCTACACTGAAAACAGGTTTTACTTCTCCGGAAAGTTCCAGCACCCAACTTTGATTCATCGCACCGGTTATTGGTTTACCTAAATTATTGTAAGCCGTCATCAAAAGGTTTTTTACCGAATGAACACCTTCCACTTCCATCAATATCGCAATAATATCGGAAGCGTGTATTTCTTTGGCCAGTTTTGCTTTTTCCACTTCGGCATCTTTCAGGAAACCGTGTTCCAGTCTTGGGCCGAGGAAAATATCTTCAGAATGCCAGCCTTCGTTCACCAATTGCATGAGTGTATAGAAATTGATTTTCGGACTAATGACATTATCAATCGCAATTTGTACACGGCTCATTACCTCAACTGCATCTGATCCCGGTTCCAATTCGATATCAGCACAAATAGCGATACTGACTTTTTCAATGACTTCGGTACACAGATAATCTTCCGTTAGGTTTCTGTTTTGTTGCAATTTGAGTGCAATGGTGGAAAATATCTTCTGGATTTTGTTCTTCTTCTGTTCGAAAAGCGAAATCACTTCACACACATTGGCTTCAGTATTGAAATGCTGAATAATCAAATCTGCTTCGGAAGCATCTTCAGGGAAAATTCTGAAATGCAGGGAATCTGTTGGTTTTGTATATCGGTTTACAATTAGCAATACGATATCCTGAACTTTTTTTACACTATCAATTGTAATCTTTGATGGCTTATTCATTTTTTTGAACAGTTGTGCATCAGGATGATTCCATGCGGTGAATTGCGGGATGATTTTAAAATTCACCCAACGATTATCTTTCCAGAAAGCGTGTTCTAAAAGCAATGTATTCAAGTCGCCCAAAATTGGATCTTCATCCAATTCAATTTTTACCTTTCCCAGTCCTCTCAAAGCCAATTTTGGAAGAATATTATTTTTCTTATCCTTATTTTTCAGGCTTAATTTATCTTCCAGTTTGTTGATATATAAGTTTGCTTCGGCATCATTTGGCAAATAATAACCTTGCCCGTCTTTAGTCTTTTTTGTCGCTAACAACCAAGCATTGGAAACTCCATCGATATCTATCAGCATTTTACGGTAATCCATAATCGTCAATGGTGCATTGGTGAAAATAGTAGCCGGTGAGAAAAATGTATTATTGCTAATGGTACCATTCTTGCGAGTCAGGATATCTTTGATGTCAAAATCGGTGCGGTAACCCAATTCCGTTATCGCATAACACAAAACATCCAAAATGGTAATTCCGGGATCGTGTGCATTATAATCGGTCCAAAACTGTTGTCCTAATTGTTCGATATATTGTAAACCGGCCTTATACAGGTATTGAAAATCCTGTGATGGGAGCAGCTGTCTGTCTTTTGGTATAAAAAATTCTGTTTCCATGACCTGTTATTTAATTTCTTTTATCTGATGTGCTTCTGTTGGAACAAAAAGTGTAAAATCAGTTTGTGGTGTAATTTTATTTAAGTTCTGGATCGGACTGCCTTTGATCTGATAATTTTCATCCAATACATATTGAGCGACTTTAAAATCAGTGATATAATCCACATAAGATTGATTGTCCAACAGCTGAATAATAGCCGAAAATTCAATATTTCCTGCAAAGCTGACATCGCTCATATCATAAGCCCACGGGCTCAGATACTCATTAATGGTTTGCATTAGTTGCTGCACATACAATCGGGTATCCATGCCTTCCTGTTCGTGGAATTTCACTTTAAAGTTAACCTGTACCATTTCCGGTTTGGGAGGTTTTACGTTGATACGCGTGTGAGGAGAACTCAATCCAGTAAGGTATTCTTTGATGGCAAGCATCTTAGAAAGACTCAGTAGCGGTTTCCAGTTAATATTTTCTGAAGACGATGTTTTAGCTATTGGAATTAACGTTACATAACCCGCTGCCACATTTGATATTTTAGTATCATAACGATAATGATTGAGTGCTTTCACCCGAAACACTTCAGGGAATTCCTGCAATATGATTCGTTCATAATCCCAAGTGGTTATCGCTCTTTTTTTATGACGTAAGCGTTCGCTGGTACGCATGTACAAAGAAGTATCTTCCTCTTTAAGCCTTCCGCCGAAAGAAGCATATGGCTGTTGGATTTTTTTTACTCCATCAACTGAAGTATACAACTTGCTAATGGTTTCTTTGGGTGTAATCTCCAAAAATTCAGTTCCAGTATTTTCGAAATCTGTCAGTACCGCTTTCAAAGCCTGAACATGAACACCCATCCATTTGCAAACTGCCTGAACATTAGAAACGGAAATACGAATCCAAAAAAGATTGGCTGCAAGAAGGGTATTTTTTGTCGCTGAAAATTCGGGAATACTTACTGCAATCAATCCTGATTGTGTTAGCGATCTCGTTTCATCTCCAATGGCATTTGGTTCAAATTCTGTCCATGTATTATTGGTTAAATAATGCCATGAAATTGTGGCGGGTTGCAATTGTGGATTGGCCGTCCCTTCTTCTAACTGAAGTAGAAATGTGAGTCCGTCCTGAGGCTGTATTTTATCAAAACCCAAATAAACATATCCTTGTTGCGATGCGAAATTTGAAAAAGCAATGGCGCCTTTTGCTTTGTTCACATAACCAAAAGGCAATATGTGATACAAATCCACCTTATTATTCTTGCCATCAGCTTTAGTTGATAAATCGATGGTTTCTTCTACCGAGTAATTGAATACAAATTCTTTAATCCTTGGTTTGTATGGAAAAGGTTCGTCATGTTCCTTGTCAGCACTGGCTTTCATATATAGCTGCATGTACTTTTCATCCTCATAATCGGTGTATTTCAACTCAATCCTGATCTTACCATTGGAAACAATTTCGTCGGTAACGATTTCATCAAAATGCAATTCCTGCAAAGGATAATCGTTGACAATACTGTTCAGTTTATTTGAAGTATCAATCCATTTTCCGCCAGAAAGATTAAATAAATTGACTTTGTTTGAAATCCAGTTATTTGTTTTATTGTCTGTTTTGATTTGAATCGATGCAACGGCTTTATTCTTCATAAAAAACTCGTTGGAAGCCAGCATAATTCCGTTTCCGTTTTTAGGAAATTCTCCAAAAGGATAAAAAGGCTTTTCAAAGTCAACATTTCCGAAATCAGATTTTAAAACAAACGATTTGAACTGATTGACATTAACTTTAATGGAAAGTGTTTTAACCGAAGTAATTACGGATTTACTTTTAGGGACAATTTTTAAAACCGGATACAAGGTATTTAGCGAAATTTCTTTGTGAAGTTTTGCGCTGTAAGGCACAATAGCCTTTTCGGTAGCCGGAATAGTCAATTGTATAAAAGTGTTATTCGAATTGTTACTCTCTTTTACTGCTTTTTTATCTGATACCTCAATTAGTTTTTCTTCACCCGTCAGGTAGAAATCAAAATCATTTGCATTATGGTTTTTATCATTGAAACGTAACTTGATGATACGTTCTCCGCTTTGCAGGAACAAAATCGGACTGGCAATAAAAATTCCCTCTTTGAACGTTTCTTTTCCGGTAGTAAAGCAATTAAAACTTTTTCCGTTTAATGGAATTAAATCCGAAACTTTATGAAACACATCGCCTTCCCTATGATAGCTGCAAAACGAATTTAGTTTTATACCATTAATCGTCTGATCTGCTGTGGAAGCATAGAATTTCTTTTGTCCCAAACTGTTTTTTCCTGCAAGAAAGATCGTGTCTTTAGGTACCAAAAAAGGTTTCACATCAAATGGTTCAACCACAAGATGTACATAATCCGGTTTAGCCAACTGGTTTTCGGTGTGCAATACCTCCTTGTAATAAAAGTCCAAATGCCTTTTGGTTAGTCCATTAATATGATTGGATGCTTCTTTCATCAGTTTGACAAAAGCAAGAAACAAAGCATAATGCGGTGAATGTTTAGTGTAGCTATTCAGTTGAAAAGCGATAGCATTCTTGGAGAAATTTTTCCAGGACAACAATAACCCAAACAACTGCTGAACACTCTTGATAAAGACATAATTTTGAAATAATGCCGGTATATCATTGGCAGCAGCAATTAGATTAAAAATAGTCGTAAACTGATTGGTAATAGCATACGAAGAAGCAATTAAGCTTTCTTTCTCTGCTATTTCACTGTCTAACGTTTCCGCTCGTTTAAGCAGATCTTCAAAATCGGTTTGTATTTGCGTAAAATATTCCTGAAGTAACGATTGCTGGATGTTAAAATCGGTATTGAGCAGTATTTCGTTCTTTTTGACTTCAAAGAGATTTTGTTGCATTTCGATATTCCATCCGGCGATGTAAATAAGTATTGCGGTCGATTCTCTATTGAAAAAAGTTGCCCAGTTTCCATCGGAAATATCAAATTCATTATAGAAAGACACATACTTGGAGAGACGCTGCACAAACAGAATAAAATCTTCCTCCTTTCTTTCATCAATCAGAAAAAAATCGGTCTGAAGCGC
>DATEDY010000084.1:0-5986 GCA_035281405.1 Flavobacterium sp. | reverse complement strand
ATGAAATACCAGTAACCAAAATCCGAAACACAAGTAATATGCTATCGAAAGAGGATATGAAATAATTTTTTGCATCTCTTTAAGTTTGCACAAAATAAATAAAAAAATGTCATTCTGATGAAAGGGTAGCCTTCTTTCAGAATGACATTCGCATTGTAATTAAATCAATTAACAGAATTCGCTGTAAGCGTCTGTTAAATTTTCTGCAATAATTTCTGCAGGACGACCTTCAATATGATGACGCTCTAACATGTGGACCAATTCTCCGTCTTTAAACAAAGCAATGCTTGGTGAAGAAGGAGGGAAAGGGAACATGTGTTGACGAGCAGCATCTACAGCTTCTTTATCTACACCTGCAAAAACAGTTACTAAGTGGTCCGGTTTTTTAGCTCCGGCTAAACTCATTTTAGCACCTGGGCGTGCATTACGAGCTGCACAGCCACAAACCGAATTCACTACTACTAACGTTGTTCCTTTTTGAGCTAAAGCATTCTCAACTGCTTCAGCACTATATAAATCTTGAAAACCTGCTTCTGATAATTCAGCACGCATCGGTTTTACCATTTCCTCTGGATACATAATTTTTTGAGTTAAAAAGTTAACGATTGCAAAGGTACAAACTTGAAAGATTATCTTATAGTATGTTTTGGTATTTTTTAACTATTTACTCTTTTTTCGCATTCAGCTCAAAATCATTGACATGGAGTTTTTTAATAAGGTCAAACATTGGACAGCGTTTGCAGCGTTTGCTTTCTTTTTTTTTGTATTTCTCACAACACTTTGACTTACAATCTTTGGCGACTTTAAGTTGCTTTTGCAACACTTTCTCGTGTTTGTCTTTTTTTTTATGTTTTTCTTTTTTACTCAAAACATAATAAAATAATATTAGTTTTTTGCACCTGCCGAACTTTTCACGTTCAGTTGTTGTATGTCTCTGTCAAATAAATACAATCCTCCTTTATCGTCTCCAATAAGATTGATTTTGTCTAAGATGGTTTTGGCTTGTGCTTCTTCCTCAATTTGTTCGGCAACATACCATTGCAGAAAGTTATGTGTAGCATAATCTTTTTCCTGTAAGGCGATGTGTACTAATTCATTGATGGAATTGGATACAAATAATTCGTGTTTGTACAGTTCCTCAAACATTTCTTTAAAATCACCAAATTGTGTTTTAGGTGCTTTAAGCTCGGTTACGGTAGCATGACCGCCGCGTTCGTTCAGGTATTTAATCAGTTTGAGCATGTGCGCTCTTTCTTCATCTGATTGCAAATACATAAAACTGGCAATTCCTTCAAAGCCTTTAGTTTCGGCCCAGCAAGCCATGGATAAATAAATTTGTGAAGATTCGGCTTCTATTCGAACTTGGTTGTTTAATGCTGATTCGATACTTTTAGATAACATAACTTTACTTTTTTCATAAAGTTACGAAATTTTCTATTGCATTTCGGCATTCAGTCTTTCCAAAAATAAGCCTACATGATAACCGTCCATAAGGCCGTGATGAACATGTATCGACAAAGGCATAAATTTTTTCCCGTTTTCTTCCCTAATCGCACCGAAGGCTATTTTAGGGCAACTGTCAGGATAATTAAAGCCACGTGCATGCGCCACAGAAGTAAAATCAATCCATGGAACTGCCGAAAAATGAATCAGGTTGGTATCCGAAAAATCACGGGTAATCAGTCCGGTCGTGTTTTGTACCCTTTCAATTTCTTCTTTGGCTATGGTATTGAACGTATGAATGTCTTCATCAAATGCAATCAGTGAAAATCCGAATGTTTTATCTTCACGCATGATGGTGGAAGAAACGTTGATGGTATCATACACAAAAATTTCACCGTTTTCAATTCTGTATCTGAAACACTCAATGGCATTGGTTGCAACAAGAGTTTTATGTAGATAATAGTTGAAGAAAGAGATATCCAGTTTTTTTGCTTTTTCGTAAGCCACAGTGCAATCTATATTGACAGTAAATCCGAAGAAAGGTTCTTCCATTTTACTAAAGAATTCAAAGTGTTCTTTACGGTTCCAAGAGGCTATGTCAAGTTTTTGTTTCATTATACTAAAGGTAAGATATCAATAATTTGTTCGACCGCCCTGAAATTAGAATGGTTGATTTCAAAATCAATTTTTTCATATTCCCAAGTGGTATGATACGGAATGTGAATGGCATGACCGCCTATATTCAGTACGGGTAAAACGTCTGATTTCAGTGAATTTCCGATCATTAAAAATTCAGATTCTTTGATATCTAAACGGTATAACATTTTTTGATAATCCAAATCGGTTTTGTCACTCATTACTTCGATATGGTGAAAATAATGACCCAAACCTGAATCGTGCAGTTTTCTGTGTTGGTCTTTTAAATCGCCTTTAGTGGCTACAATCAATTTGTATTTGCCGTTGAGTTCTTTCAAAACAGCCTCTACATTAGGTAATAATTCCACCGGTTTTTCCAGTAATTCTTTTCCTATTTGAAGAATTTTTTCCACTGCTCTTCCGGAAAGCTGATGATTGGTCAAAGATAAACCAGTCTCAATCATGGATAACGTAAATGCTTTAATTCCGAAACCATACAACGGCAAATTTTTAACCTGGTGGGTTAAAATGAGCTGTAACAACTCCTGACGTGATGCAAAGTCTTGGAAAAGATCACAAAACTTAGCTTGTGCTTCGTCAAAGTAGGGTTCGTTGTGCCACAGCGTGTCGTCGGCATCAAAGGCAATTACTTTTATATTCATTACTCGGTAAATCGTAAAAATTTAAACTCTTTGGTTTTCTTAAAGTAACTACCAAGGTAGAAATCTTTATTGAATTTAAAAAGTGTTGGTGACTCAAGTTTGTTTTCAGAGAGGTATTTTTGGATTTTATCAAAAGCAGTATCGGCAGTTACTCCCTCAATATGTTTACCATTTACGTCAAATTTGGAATCAATTTTCACAACCAATGGATTTTCATAGGAATTAAAATTATTCAAAGTTGGGCTATTGAACGCTGAATAAAGTAATGCTCCGGCAATACCGAACATAGCCCCCATCATTATAGTGCCTGAATTATTACTTTCTTTATACATACCACCTATAGCTAATTGGTATTGTCCATTTATTTTATAGGCACTTACGCCGCAATTTAAATAGTCTATATTTTTGATAAATTGTGTAGAAAAATCTTTCGAATTATTCATTGGACAACATGATTTCGGATTTTGAAATGTGATGTCATGTCCGCTGAAAATTTTTGATTCACTTAGTATTTCATCGTTCATATTCTTTACTGTGAAAACGTATTGAGTGTCATTATTTTTTACGCAAAATAATTTATCGTCAATAAGGAATGAATTTGATTTTGGTGTAGTGTAATCAGCTGAAGGCAGGTAGTTGGATTTAAAGATTTTCTCAGTTGCAGTGAAACTATTTAAGTCAATAGCCATCAATAAGGTATATGCCTGATTGGTGTCAAGAGTTATTGTAAAAGCGCCATTATTCAAATAACTTTTTCTCTTCTTGCTGGCATATGTTAGAGAAACGGGGCTTTCCACATCGATGTGCTGTAATGCAAACGATGGTTCAAAAGGCATCATATTTTCACCTAATACACCATAAAGAGTCGATTTTTTAAAGTCAGATAAGTAAAATTTAAATCCATCCAGATTCACTTTCTTTTCTGTAATTACATCGGTGTTGTCAAAAATATAGAACTTAAGTTCATTGGTGTTTTTGATAACGGTTACTATATAAAACTTATCATTGTAATGGAATTTTTGTATGATTCGTTCTTTATCATAAGGCATTTCAATGATTTTTCCTTCCGTTTTTTTACTGGCAAAATCAAAATTGAGGGCATATAGTTTTTTGTTGTATTCATTTGTCCATATGATTTTGACTTGATTTTCGCTTTTTGCGTAGCCAATGATGTTTTTATAATCTAATTCTTTTCTTTCCGTTTTAATGGAATCGATTACTTGTAATTTTTCATCCAATAATAAAGCGTTTACATTTTTATAGTCACTTAGAATTAAAGTCACTTTTTTGCTATTGTCATCAGTAATTTGGAATACATCCCTGTCAGATTTCAAGGGAATATTCAATGTGCTGGCGATTTCCTGAGCATATCCGAAAGAAATGCTGAAGAACAATAAAAAGAGGGTAAGTGTTTTTTTCATGTTATTTAGTGCCTTTATATGCTATGTGAAAAATTAAAATTGATACAAATTATATGTTTTATTTTTTTTGTCGTAATCCGAATACATTAGGTTTTTACCCACTGTAAAAATATGCGGATAATCATTCGATTTATTTTCTTCAACAAACATTCTTAACTTATCAAAGTTAGAATCTTCAGCTTTATCAGTCACATGATTTAGGTTTTCATCTAAAACCAATTTTAATTGAATAACGGTTCTGTTGGCATAGGAGTCTATACTGTGATTATAGGAAGCATAGCTTATCACACCCATGATCAAGCCGCCAATAAGACCTCCGCCGGCAATACCACCTGATATCATGGCATTAGTTTTTTGATCAGGAATAGACACACCACCAATAGTCAAGATGTATTTATTATCTTCAAAAACACCGGTTACCGCAGGAGTTGAATAATGTACTTTATCAACAAATTGTCTTGGTTTTTCAAGTACGCGTCTGCTTTTTATTTTGCCGCTTTCCTGAAGTACATCCGAGTTGAGATACTGGCCAAGATCGGTTTTGGTATAAGTGATTTTTTTTAGCTCATTATTGTTTAAGTCTTTAATGGTCAGGAAAAGCTTTTCTTCAGATGTTTTTATGAGGAAAACTCTATCATTCAGAATAAATGAATTGTAATGCGTATGACTAAATTCATCTTTTAATTCTACATTTTCATATTGGAGTACTTTCTGTGTTACCGAAAAATCATTCAGATTGATAATTAGATTCTGATTAAAAGTTGGATTGTTGTCAAACGATAAAATCACAGATTTGTCTACAACATATGCTTTCTTTTTTTGCGCACTCAGTACAATGGAATTATTGGTTTGTGTATTTATATTTTTTATTCCTCGGTTGTAATATTCGATTTCATTTTCTGAATATAATTTCCAAAAATTTGTATACTTACTTTTTTCGTTTATAAATTTCAAATGAGAACAATCTATTGTTTTTTTCAACATTTGCCCCTTATCAAAACAGTAGATATTAATATTGTTTGTGTTTTTTACTATTGAAAAAATATAGAAAGTGTTAGCTACAGTTACGTAATTAAAAAGGATTTCTTTTTCTAAAGTAAAAGGTATTTCAGTTGTTGTATAATGGGCTTGATCTAAACTAAATTTTTTAACTTCAATGGTTTTTTCTTTGGAGTTCATCCAATACATATAATATTGCTGCTCACTTTTGCTATAACCTAAATACTGTCTTTTTTCTTTAAGATCTTTTGTAATGCTTATTGTTTTGATTTGTTCATAAGTTTCGTTCAGGACGAAAACATCAGTCTTAGTCTTATCATTAAACAGCAATAGTATCTTTTTATCCTCATCATCAACAATTGTACTAACTCCTTTGGAATCTTCCATTTCATAATTTAAGCTCGCAATTTTTTCTTGAGAAAAACCAATAGAAAAACTGCCTAATAAAATAGGCAGTATAATTTTTTTAAAAAACATCTAATTTGGGGATTTATGAATTTAGTTAATTACGCAATCGTCGCTCCGTTTTCCACTCCTTCTTTTTCAGGAGATACAAATACTAATTTTCCTTCAGCATTGTTGGTCAATAACAACATTCCCTGACTTTCTACGCCGCGTAAGGCTCTAGGAGCAAGGTTTACTAAAACGGTAACTCTTTTGCCAATTACTTCTTCCGGTGTAAAGTGCTCGGCAATTCCCGAAACAATCGTACGAACGTCAAGTCCGGTATCCACTTTTAAAACTAATAATTTATCCGCTTTTGGCATTTTTTCAGCTTCGATAATGGTTCCAACACGTAAGTCAATTTTAGAAAAATCGTCGAAA
>DATEDY010000083.1:0-2346 GCA_035281405.1 Flavobacterium sp. | reverse complement strand
TTTTCTTTGGGATCACTTAGGTTTTTGATATTTCCGATATAGAAACCAGGCTGACTTTGAGAAAGTAAACTTCCATTCGTGGATGTTTTTTTTAAGGCATCGTAATAGTTGTGCGCTTCCAAACTCTCATTGTATAAGGTTACTTTGATTGTGTACCTGATGGCAATTTTATAATCGTTTACCTTTATGAAACGTATGGGGTAAATAGTGGTGTTGGTAGACGAAGTCGAGCTGTTCGCTTGCAATATTTCTTTGGAGTTTTCAGTACTGTAGCAGGTTTTGGCCTCGTAAGGCCAATCAATCATTTCGAATTTTCCGTAAGGCATAACAAGGGGTATTGGATCAAACCAAGTTACTTTTCCCATTTTGTCAATCCATTGCGGCGCAATTACTTTATTGGTTTCTTCAAATGTATAGCGATAATATTCGGTAATGTTTGATGTGTTATTACTGTTTACAAGAATTTGTACTCCTTTTTCTCCATTTCCTATTGATCCTTCTGCGGCTGTTACCGTATTGATGTTGGTCAATGAAGACAACTTTTCATCTGTTGAAGTATAGCTTTTGCAATCAGCAGTGGTAATGTGCAACTGATAAGTAACATTGGGTAAAGCCTTAAACTCTTGTTGGGAAACATACTTATCCGTAGATTCGCTAAAGTTGTACCGATTTCCATTGCTGTCAGTGATATAAACAACGGCATTGGTTTCCGGAGTTGGGCCATTTTCTTCCATTTTGTAAGTTCGGGATAGTTTTATTTCCTGAAATTTGAATTCATCAGTCAGTGTAGCTTCTATTACCAATGCACTTTCATAAGTGTCTGTTTGTAAAGCATAAGGTTCGGTGCAACTAAAGATAAAGAAGCAGCCAAGTAAAAGTAATAGACGCGTTATTTTGTGCATGTTTTTATTTTTTAGGAATACATTGTTCTAATCTATCCAAAATGAAGGTCTCACATTGGAAGAAAAAGAAGTGCAATCACCACATTGTATGTCTACTAAATAAACAAATCCTGTCACATAGTTATATACCGCTTTTCTTCTTATTCGCACAGATTCTAAGATGTAAAGCCCAGCACAACTGGGATCAGTGGGACAAGCTGGACTCCCATAACAAAAACAGTACATGAACTTGAACTCATTTTCGTTTTCATCAGTAACTAACGGACAATTATAAGGATATTCAGGTTTTGGATGATTTTGAAAAATATCCTCGAAATTGAAGAAAATTCTTTTGCTGGTAACATGTGAAACACTAAAAAAACCAATTATTTTTTCATTTGGATTGGTTAAATTTTTGATATTACCGCTATAAAATCCAGGTTGATTTTGTGATAGTAAATTTTCGTCTGATGATGATTTTCTCAAAGCATCATAGTAATTGTAGGCCGCTAAACTTTCATTATGCATGGTTACGTTTATCGAGTACCGGTTAGCAATTTTATAATCCGTAACGTTTAAAAATCGGGCAAGGTCGACATTTGCAGTGCTGGTATTTAAAGAAGTATTGGCAAGTGCAATTTCTTCTGAATCCTTAGTCGAATAACATATTTGAGCTTCATATGGCCAAGGTTCCATCACTAAATTCGCTATAGGGTATTCTTGAGGAGTGGGTACAATGGGAACAACAGTACCTCTTTGTGGTGTCCATTGAGGAGCTATAACTTTATATGTTTCAGTATAACTAAATCGATAGTATTCGGTTGCATTAGATGCTCTGGTACTTTTTACAAGTATTTGAACACCATCTTCTCCTTTGCTGTTGACTCCTCTTACCGCTTCCACATCGTCAATATCTGTTAGTGAATTTATTTTCTCATTGGTGGAAGTATAGGTTTTACCATCAGCGGTAGCTACGTGTAGCTGATAACTAATATTGGGTAGTGCCTGAAACTCTTCCTGCGAAATGTATTTGTCGCCATTTCCGGTAAAGTTGTATTGATTGCCGTTACTGTCAGTAATATAAACAATAGCATTGGTCTCCGGATTTGGACCGTCTTCTTCTAATTTGTATGTTCGGGATAGTTTGATTTCCTGAAATTTGAATTCATCAGTCAGTGAGGCTTCAATGACCAAAGCACTTTCATAAGTGTCTGTTTGTAAAGCATACGGCTCTGTACAGCTCTGTAGGAACAGAGCTGTAACAAACAGTAATATGTATACAATTGGTTTCATGTTTATTTTATTCTACTTCAAATGAATCTGATAGTAATACCGGTTTTCCAGTGGAATCAATACCTTCTAAAATCACTTCAAAAGTTCCTGTTATGTCTGATGTATAGAAATTGATTTCCGCTTCTTCTGGTTTTAATTCAGGATTCCATAACAATTGGTATCTGTAATCCGG
>DATEDY010000082.1:0-13184 GCA_035281405.1 Flavobacterium sp. | reverse complement strand
AAAAGTTTTAAAGTTTATGCCGCAAATGTATTTTCAATGCATACTATAACTCCTTTAAAAACTGGCTTTTGTGACGAATACCCTATATAATAGTGATGAATTTTGTATTCATTTACTTACAATGTTTTTCAAAAGTGACGAAAGTGGTGTTCTTAGGGGCGGTTTAATTCTTAACTGTTTACTTACAAACAAAGTTTATCCTATCCAAACTGAAAGAATTTAGAAAAATACTCTAGAAAAGAATTTTATCCAATTCGGGAAGATACGTTTCGCCCACCGGTATTTCGTGATGCAGTATATAAACCGCTTTTTTACTTTTCTGTTCAATCTTATCAAGACGAATGATATACGAACGGTGTATCCTTAAAAATTCCAGCGGATCCTGAACCTGAGAAACAAAATCACCTATTTTACCACGGACGGTATAGGTTTTGGATTGGGTAAAGATGTCTACATAATTCCCTGAAGACTGCACAAATAAAATATCGGAAGTTTTAATTCGGATTTCCTTTCCTGATTCTTTAAAGGAAAAATAATTGTCTTTCTTTTTAATCTTTTTCAGCAATAAGCGAAGTAACTCCCGTACAATATCCTCATTATACGTCAGTACCCTTATTTTAAAGAAAAAGTAAATAACCGTACCCAGTAAAACCAACAATAATCCCATAAACCAGAATGTTTTCCAGAATGGCTTACCGATATGAATAGGGATAACAATACTTTCATTTGAAAAACTCCTACTGTCGTCCATTACTTTAACCACTAATTTGTAATCCCCAGGAGGAATATAGGAATAGGAAATCTTGCGTTCTTTGGTATCTTTCCAGCTTTTATCCAATCCTTCCAATTTGTAACGGTATTCAATTTTTTCACTTCCGGTAAACGAAACGGCCTCAACGCCAAAATCAAGTTGGTTTTCATCATAGTCCAACTTCAGTTTCTTTTCGTTTCCAATGTTGTAAAACGTATTGTTGATTTTTAAATCTTTCAACCTCAAAAAATAATGCTTTTGAAGCTGCATTTGTTCAAACTGTTGTTTTGATAAGGAGCACAAGCCTTTGGCTGTTGCAATATAAATCGAGTCCTTAATTATCTCAACATCCTTAATTTGGTTGCTCATTAATCCATTTGCCGTAGTAATATAATTGACGGTGTATGTTGAGGGACTTGTAAAGCGAATTCTGCTCAATCCATAATTGGTACAAGCCCAAAGCGTTTTGACATCTTCAATATACACCTCGGTTACAATGTCATCTGACAGGCCTTTGCTTTTATCGATAGCATATACCTGATCTTTGGCCAAATCATAAACCAAAACACCTTTTCCCAATGTGGCAGCATAAAGCGTATTATTGGTTGCAGAATAATCCAGATCGTCAATACGGTATTTCAACAAAGGTTTGTTTACCTGAATTATTTTTTCATTTTCCTTTATTTTCAATCCGTTAATAGTTCCAAAATATAACCGGTTACCAATTTTTGATATATCATGAATTCTGAAATCCATAAGACCATCATAATGCTTATCCTTTTCCCAAATGGAAAAATAACCATATTGTGACATGCTGAGAACCGATGGGTTATCATCTGACATCTTGGTCACCTGTATAATAGCTGTACTGACTAATTTATCGTTAAAAAATAACTGACTGCCATTACAGGAAACAACAGCATCTTTACCTTCAAAAAACTGAACATTGGCGGGGAAACTCTGCAAAGCTTTCCTCACACGATTAATTGGTTTATTAAATTCCTTGCAGTACAAATCCCCATTATAGGTTCCTATAAACAAATTATCAGCATTATCCTTTGTTAACGATTGAACCACATTATTTTCCATATCAAATTTCCTAATCGTATTATGCGGCAGGTAATACACCCCATAATCGGTTGTGGTGACCCATAGACCACCGTAACAGTCTTTAGTTAAATTGGATACCGTAGCATGTGGCAGGTAAAAAGAGGTACATTTTCCGTTGAAATCATAAATTTTCAATCCTTTATTCCGGAATCCTGCCCAGAAATGTTTGGAATCATATCTTCCACCGGTAACCGGTAAGTCATTCCCAATGTTAATATTCAAGGATTTACCATTTTTATTTAAAACACGAACCATGCTGTCGGCAATCAACAACCGGCAATCAGGCTTCAAACTCATCAATTTTCTCTGAATACCTGACCCCATAGGGCGCTTATAATCTGATTTTTTATCAGAAGCAAACAAAATTTCCCCGTTATCATCCACTTTTAGACTATGAATGTAGGAAGAACTGATAGTCGATCTAATATTATTTTTATTACTAGAATAAGGTTTGATATGTTCCGTCAATTTTCCCTTTGCATTGATACTGATCATCATGTTTGCGCCATTTGACAAATACACTGTCCTTTTTTTATCTACTACAATTGATTTTAAAAAAAAGGTGGTTTTATTGTACTTCGTCATATAGGCTTCAACCACATTGTTATATTGATAAGGGACGAAGCGATTGCTTCCGTTCTCAAAATAAAAAATCTTCTTATTGAACGTACCACACCATACCTGACCATTATTTTGCGGGAAGAAATCAAAAATTGTAATATCGGTTAAACCATCTTTTGGAGCATACTTTTTGAACTCGTATCCATTGTATTGGCACAATCCCCTATCGGTAGCAAACCAGACAGAACCGTTTTTATCCTGAAACACATCATACACTTCATTGCTGGGTAGTCCTTCCTCGGTTGTGAAGTTTTTAAAATCTTGTGCAAATCCATTAAAAAAACAAAACAATAAAACAATCGTCAGACAATAACTTGGTTTCATACTGTGCAGTAGTTTTACAAAAAAACTTAATCGTTATTAAGGTATTAAAATTAAAGGCTCTCAAAAATAACAATAAAAATCTTACTTATATTTAAACTTTAAAACTTCAAAACAGTATCATTACATGCAAGTGTGCAATTATTTTACGCAGTGGAATAAGTTTAGTAATTTTGTTAAAAAGTAATCATGAATTTAGAAGAATTGTTCTTGAATTTATTTGCCAGAATAGGTTTTTCAGAAGTTGAAGCTGCAGCGAACTGGAATAACCTACAAAAAGCGTATACACGTAAATCAAGGCACTACCATAACCTGAATCACTTGCAGGAAATGCTTGTTTGTTTTGAAACGTACCGAGAGCAACTTCAGTATCCGGATGAAGTTTTGTATGCGATTTTCTATCACGATTACATTTATAAAACCATCAAAAAAAATAACGAATTAAGAAGTGCTGAGTATGCGGTTGCCTTACTTCCACAGGGAACATCACTAAATAAGAAGCGTATATTTGACTTAATTCTCTCGACGAAAGACCATCAGTGCAGCGATAACGAAGATGAAAAATGGCTTATCGATTTTGATTTGAAAATACTGGCCAAAGATTGGAACGATTATCAGTCGTATGCACAGCAAATCAGAAGGGAATATCGCATTTACCCTGATTTTATGTACAAACCCGGCAGAAAAAAAGCATTGGAACATTTCCTGACCAATCCATTCATTTATCAAACCGAAACCTTCCGGAATTTATATGAAAAACCAGCACGTGAAAATATTCAGAAAGAAATTGATTTATTAAAATAACGGAACTATTTATAACTAGCTCCGCTCCGTTCGCCTGCGGCTCAATTCATAACTCACAATTCATAACTCATAATTCAACACCGTGGCTCAAAACAAAAACGCACTTATCCGCTACAAAACCATTGATAAATGTTTACAAAATAAATACCGTCAATGGACATTACAAGATTTAATGGATGCTTGCAGTGATGCTTTGTATGAATATGAAGGGAAAGAAAATCCCGTAAGTAAACGTACAATTCAGTTGGATATACAAATGATGCGTAGTGAGAAATTGGGTTACAACGCGCCTATTGAAGTCTACGACAAAAAATATTATCATTATGTTGAGGAAGGTTTTTCCATTACTGATATTCCATTAACGGAAACCGATATCAATGTTTTAACGGAAACGGTTTCCATGCTCAAACAATTCAAGGACTTTTCTTTGTTCAGCGATGTATCGGATATTCTACAGCGATTGGAAGATAAAATCTATGCAGAGAAATCACATACGCAACCCGTGATTCATTTGGATAAAAATGAAGACCTGAAAGGCTTGCATTATCTGGACGAAATCTATCAGGCTATTATCAAACAAATCGTTTTAGTAATTACGTATAAGTCCTTCAAATCCAAAGAAGAACAAAAATTCAATTTCCATCCTTTTATCTTAAAAGAATTCAACAACCGTTGGTTTTTAGTTGGCAAAAAAAAGCAGCATATGCCTATAACCAATTTGGCTTTGGACCGAATTATTGCCATTGATTATGACTTTAACTTAACGTACATCCAACACGATTTCAACCCGGAACAGTATTATAAAAATGTGGTTGGTGTTACGGTAAACGAAGGATTGAAACCCGTTCGCATTGAACTTTGGATCGATCCTATTAACGCACCTTATGTAATTACGAAGCCTATTCATCAATCGCAACGTTTGATCAAGACGAACTCAGACGGAAGTGCGATCATTCACATTTTTGTCATTGTTAATTACGAATTGGAAAGAATTCTGTTGGGCTTTGGAAGTGGATTGGAAGTTTTACGACCTGAAAATCTGCGAAACAAAATGAAAGGTATTTTATCCAAAGCAAACAGGCTTTATGAATTACCCAATGAAAACGATCTGAATACTGATTATTCCGATAGTTAAATCCTAACTACATCCACGCTCCACTCCTCTTTTACAACTGTTTTATGACAGCTGTAACTTCCCATTGGCCAACATCTTCTACCTTGATTTTTGTATAGGTAGAAATACCTGTTTTTATAGTCTTTAACAAAAATTGTTGAAAAACCGCAAGCCAATTTAGATTCCAATTCCTATTTTAGATTCGTAAGAAAAAGATTACTGTCGTAAGGAATTCTGCATTATAATATGGTAACCTAAAATTGATTTTATTTTCATGAGCACTCCAAATACATACTCTAATTTTAGTAATGTATTAAATAATAAAACAAACAAAAACAAATAAATAACTAAAAACCATTTACATGAAAACAAGTGAAAACAACGTAACAGTTGAAGAAACGAATGAGGTACAACAATCCACCTTTCAGTTTCGCACACCGGCAGGAATTCAGGATTTTACTGAAAATCCGGGCAAACAAAAAGCAATGAACGAATTCTGGAGTAACAATCTTGACGGATTTACTCAACAAGGGATGTTAAACAATCCTTGGAACTCTACAAACACTCCGGAAACTACCAACTATTACAACCCAATTGACAACAATCCTGCGAGTCAAACGGCTAGTATCAAATGGGGTGCATTTCCGGGAAGATTAGGTTATAATTTCCCTAATGCAACACAAGAACAATTGGATGAAATGGCCGATATGGGGAATATGTCAGGACAAATCACCAATTCACCTTGTAGTAATGACGGTCAGCAAGTGGCTTACTTTCCGTACGGCCCTCGTGGTTGGCAAGATGAGTATTGCGAATGGTCTGTAACCAGAAACGCAAAAAATCAAATTACGAGAATTGATTTCACTTGTGAAAATCCCGAATATTGGAACACCTTATGGCAAATTGATCCTAATAAAGTATTGGAATTGTATCAGAATATTTTAGGGAAACCGCAAATCACATTAGCTGATTTGAGTCTGCCGAACGTAACTAATCCTATAACCAACCAACCTGTTTACAATCCATTAAACAAGTGGAATTCAGGAACGATCTCTGATGATACAAAAGGTGGAGCTATACACCTTACAAGTACACCAAACACTTTACAAACTGAAATCGGATTAGCTACTACGTCAACTGTACAGCGTTTTAACCCACCAACAACACCTTCTGATGATACTTTCTGGCCATCTTCACAATACAATGATTTAATCTGTGTTGGCGTTTTTGGACAACGTTTCCGTAACAGTGATCCTAATATTGGTGGAAATGTAAACAATTTTGTTTCTTCGGCCAATATGGTAACACTAGCCAATCCTCCGGGGTTATACATCCAGATGCCAGATTTTTCAAATTACAAAACACCAGATGGAACTGATCCTTCTTCGTTCTGGACCATTGTAAGAGGATCGCAAACTTTAAAGGATGAAAATGGTAATTTACTTCCGGGTAATTTTATTTTACACGCTGTTTTTGAAGTTCCTGAAAGCAAAGGATATACAGTAAGTGATATCACTATCTCAAATCAAAGCATTGACTGGGCTTCACAAATTGCCTCTACTTTCAAAATGCAGATTGTAGCATCGGCTTATGCAGGTACAAAACCACAAGGATACGGAGCGGTAGGAACTCCAACTCCTGAAAACACATTCGCTCAGCCATTACAAATCTTTTATCAGGATTACTTCGATCAAATGTACAATACATTGGTTCCTAATCCGGTAAACAATCCAATTTCATTATTGAGCAACAGTACGTATGTTCCTTTGAACATTAACATCGGTACATCGTCTGCCCAAATGGTAGTGGTGGTTGGTACATGTACTGCTAAAGAAAATCAGCCGGCAACCTTCCCAAGCGTTACTTTTAACGACCCGAATATGAAAGCAACAGTTACTGCTGTTAAAGAGAATGTTTTTTATGCTGTACCCGGAAACAGCCAGCCAAGCACAAATACCGCACTGTATATCACAGTAAGTATTGGTGCTAATGCTACTGCCGGACAAAAAGGCGTGTATGTAACGAATGTTGGTCAGAGTCTTAATTCTGCTATGCCTGCCTTATTTTTAGTTACTCCTGTTACGGTTCAGGCAGATATTGCATGGCAAAATACAGGTGTTGTCATTTCTGAAAATAACACGGTAAATATCAATTATGTATCGGGATTATGGACAGCCAATCCACAAGACAACGGAGGACAATTGTATAACGCTTACGGAAATCCTACGTTCATTACTGCAAAATCAGGATATACTATGCCTGGTCAAAATGAAGGAGCATTGATTGGGAAAGTAGGTAATACCGTTTTCTTAATCGGAATGGGTACAACACTACCGCAAAATCTTTCCGGCGAGATTCAATTGTGCATTAATGACGATTTAAATGGCGAATATGGCGCCGGATTGACTGACAATTTAGGAGCAATCGTCGTATCCATTGATGTTAAATAATCATTCCTTCCAAACTAATTAAATTTTACAGCAAACACCTAAATTGTATTTTGATCGAATATGATTTAGGTTGTTTGTTTATTAAAAACAAAATTCTATTTACCAATCATGAAGAATCGTAACTATAAATTTATAGGTTTCAGTATCCTGATTTTATCCGCATGGATTTGCATTACAAGTATGCAGATTAACGATGACGAGTATAAAAAAATCCCTGTAGCCGACAATACCTGCGACTGTTATTCCACATCCTCATTATTCAATGTACTGATCAGTTTCAACAATCAGGTTCCGGGTGATTTACCTTCATTCACGAATCAATCTCAAGCCGATTGCTTTGCGTGGCAGGAATTCATTTCATTGAACTGGCCCACCAACGGCAGTAATTTTGGTGATCCCAATGATTACTCACTGGTAACATGGGAAAAATATATGCCCGAACAAGTTTTGTTTCAGCCTGATGGAGTTAAGCCGCCGGCTTGGGGAACACTCGTGTCTCCTGCCTATGCTGCAAAGTTTAAAAGCCAAAGACTGGTAATGAAAACTAATGAAACCAAACTATTGACTTTCTCGGCAAAATTTGGAGAAAACGACACCATAAGAGGATTTATTCCCAATCAGGCAGCTCCTTTTGGTAAACCGAACTGGCTGGGTGCGCAAAACAGTACTAACGTTTGGTACGAAATCATGCTCAACAAAGATTATTATGATTTTGTGGTGCAAAACGGATACTATAATGCTATTACCCAGCACACGGCTACTCAAAAAGGAGTGCCTATAAATTTCCCCCAAGGTGTGTATAACGGAGCAGTTGGAGCCATTGAACTAAAAGCAGCATGGATGGAAGTAGACAATATTAAGTCGGCTAAATGGCAGCGTTATAAATTGTCCAATGCAGTGGTGATGGATGCCACCACTGGGCAATTGCGAAATACTACCGTTGCGCTAGTAGGCTTACACATCTTACACAAAACAAAAAACCAACCAACTTGGGTTTGGGCTACTTTTGAACATGTTGACAACGTTCCTAATACTGCCAGTGAAACGCCGCCGCCTTATGGCTATAATTTTTACAATAAAGATTGTACACCAAGACAAGTTAATTTAAGAAGTGGAAAAACAGCAACTGTGAGTTGTACAGCCAATACATCGCCACCATATTACTTATCCGAAGCTGGTCCGGTTCCGATACAATTAACCCGCGTTAACAGTATTGACCCCGAGGATGCGGCACCTATCAATGCAAGAATGCAAAACAGCATTCGTGGCTTTTATCCCAATTCCGTATTCCAGTATTATCAGTTGGTTGATGTGATTTGGTCACAATTGCCGCAACCCGATCCCACCACTCCTATTCAAGCACCACGTACACTGAATAATTCCTCAATGCAAAGTGGTAGAGTAATTGTTGCCAACTCAACCATGGAAAGTTATGTGCAAAATACCAATACCTGTACAAGCTGCCATGTTTACAGTACGATTGCGCCTTATGATAAGGATACCATCAACAATAATGTTTTTGGAGATTTCAGTTTTGCCATCAGATCGGCGAAATACCCGGAATCCAACACATCAATGAAAAAGAAATCAAGCAAAAAATAATTGATGACTTCAGGTATAAAAAAACTGACAGGTAAATTACCTGTCAGTTTTTTTATGTTTATGGGATGCTTATCCAATTTCCATTCAGAATAAGATTATAGTCTTTTATACATCCTACATGCCTCACACTCACAGGAGGTGTGTTGGTTAAATAATACAAGTACAACTGATTGCTTTTATTGATGGCAATGATATCATCATTAGCCCTGTTTGGTAAATTACATACTATATAATCTTTAAAATTACCAAAACCGGTACCAACAGTTGTGGGTGTACTAAAACTATTGGAAAGAAAAGGAAATAAAACCATATTGTCTGTATTTGATAAAGCAATTAAGTCATCAGTCCCATCCCCAGTCCAGTTACCAATGAAAAACTTTTTATAATTCGTAAAGCCTGATCCAAGATATACCGGACCTCCTTGACCATAAAATGTACCATTATTAAATGGAAAGAAAACCATTTCACCACTATTATCCATGGCTATTAAATCGTCAGTACCATCACCCGTCCAATTGCCTACAAGAAATTCTTTGTAATTATTAAACCCATTACCTACATAAACAGGACCTCCTTGTCCATAAAACGTTCCATTATTAAATGGAAAGAAAACCATATCTCCGTCATTTGAAACGGCTATTAAATCATCTGTTCCGTCACCAGTCCAGTTACCTACAAGAAATTCTCTGTAGTTATTAAATCCGTTACCGACATACACTGGGCCGCCTTGCCCATAAAAGGTACCATTTTTAAAGGGAAATAAAACCATGTCTCCATCATTTGAAACAGCAATCATATCATCATTACCGTCACCGGTCCAGTTACCAACAAGAAATTCCCTGTAATTGGCAAATCCATTGGCAACTTCTGCTGAGCCATTGTTACAACTGCACTCACTCCCAAATTCATATTTCATGATATCATTGGAAGTGTTCTTAAATAAAAAATAATTATTAAAATCAATAAAACTGATAGGAGATTCAGTATAGTTATTATCATAAACATTCATTAACTCCCAATTTTCTCTGTTGATCAATATGTCAAACTTCCTTTGCTCTATTGCCTGTATCTCACACTTATGTTTGAATGTATTATCATGAATTTGTGCCCCTTGTAAAGGTATGCCTCGAATCATGATTGCTAAATCAGCATCAGATGAAAACTCATTATGATGTATCTTAACAGACGTTCCGGCTACTGGAGAACTGTCATTATTAGCTCCATGCATATCAAACCTGTGGGTTAAAATTCCCGGCTCTCCAACAAAATTATAAGAAGCTTCATAGCTCTGATTTACACCGCCGCTTCCGGCAATATCATGCCTGTTGTATTCAAAAAAATTACAGGATATTAAAGCATCTGTTTCAATGTCATTAATATTGTGTATAGAAATACCATACCCAAGCCCTGCCCTTCTGTTATGATGAATGTGATTGGTTACAATGATATTGTTCTTTGAATTTACCAATGCAATTGCCGCATAGGACCAGCCAGATATTTCGCAATTCTCCACTCGTAATCCGTCTTGATCTTTACAGTAAATTCCCGATGTAACAGTTGTTGTACCTCCTGTACCATTATCGTTCCCTTTGATCTTCAGTCCGCTCAACGTTACACTGTCGGCTTTTATTACAAAAAGGTTCTGACCAGACACATTACTGTGAAGTTCAGCACCATTTAAATTGTCCTCATTCCTGCCGCTTACAATTTTAACAGATTTCAAAACCTCTATAGGTCCACCCGTAGATAAATTAAATACAGCATTATCCGCTAAATAGATGATGGAATTTTCCTGTAAATTGGATGAAATCAGTAAGCTTCTTAAATCTGTAATATTATTCACCACATAATCTGAAGATGAAGCACTATAGATTTCAGGTAGACACACAGCCGGATTATTCAGGGACCGTAAACCTGATGCATTTACCTGTACATTTGAATTTTCAATTTCAGTGAATTTTTCTTCTACAGAACAGGATATTCCTGAATATAAAAAGAGAAACGATATAAAAATTCTAAAAATCAAACCCTTAGATCCTGATAGCAATTGATACATTTTACTTACCATATACTTTTTATTTTCTGAATTAAGATTTTAAAGATAATTGATCTGATGCAAATAATTATTAAAACAACAACTAATTAGAAATAGTTTTCCATTTTACAGGTTCATATCAGCAAATAAAAACTATTCATTTCCAAACAGTTAAAACATTAAAAAGGATCTAATAACCAATCACAATGGCTTACCTTATATATTATTATTCTAAACATCAGATAATCATACATTCCCAATTACTGAATCCTATTGTCAAAAAACCATTATTCCTTTTATTGTTAAATAATGTATTATAAGTCATATCAAAGTACAATAATAATACTACAATATAGCTAATAGAAAAGGATGACATGTTTTACATTGATAACATATCCATTAGCAAAAGAAAACTATACAATAAAAAACCGTCAGGTTCTATGTGAACAAGACGGTTTCAGGCATTTGTACTAACTCTTAGTATTGCAATAATTCGAGTAATTCTTTTCAAAACGTCCTTTAGGCAAGTATTGGTCTTCTAACGATTTCATAAACGGAATGGCGCTTTCCAAACTTTCAACTCTTTTTACAGGAGCATCGAAATGTTCAAAACAGTTTTCCATGATCATTGCAGAAATGTCGTTCGCAATACCTCCAAACAAAGAATCTTCCTGTAAAATAATTACTTTATTCGTTTTCTTAACCAATTTTAAACCAAAAAAATCCGAATCCAATCTTAGATCGCTTCCAGATTTGCGGCCACTTCCCCTGGAATTTTTTCACTCTCTTTAAAATCGGACATCGTTGCGGCCAATAATAAAACCAAATACAAAAAAGGCTCCTGTGAAGATAATGGTGATATCAGACAGTTCTATCAAATCTTGAAAATCCTCCCCATAAAGAGTATTGTCGCTTGTCGTTTAAGAATAAAGTTGTAATTGCTTTTTTATGATTTGGCAAATCGAGTAATGATAAAGTGGTGTATTACAATATTGATTTCAGTGTTTTAAAATTAGATGTACTTGAAGAACAGTAAATTACACCAAAGGACTTAGTTGTTTTCCTTAAATATATGTTCTCGATGATTTATACCCCATTCAGTAATTTTATGAATTAAGTGCTCCATTTTTCTTCCATATGGAGTGATTTCGTATTCTACAGTTATAGGTTTAGTGTTCATTACTGTTCTTGTAATGAGTTTGTTTATTTCTAATTCTTCCAAATCTTTTGATAGTTTTTTAGCCCCAATGCCATTTGTTGTCTTCTTTAACTCCATGAATCGCATTTTGCCATGTATAAGTAGCGTAGCAATTATTTGGATCTTCCATTTTCCGGATAATACCCCCATAGTATCTGAAATGGCTCTTATTTCTCGATTACATTGTTGTGTTAGAATAATTTCTTTTTTCATTTTAGTAATTTAGTTTAGTTAGTTTCTTCTAAGAAACCAGTTTCCTATAGGAAACACATATCAAAAATATGCTATTTGTATTTAATTTTGAGAATTTAAAAGTAAAAATAAGATTACAAAATAATGAAAGCGAAATTTTTTTTCTGGATTGTAGCGGGGTTTTGTGTTATGATTCTCAGATGTTCGCTAATTAAAAATGAAACTTCAAAAGCTATGGAAAATACAACTAATACTAAAAAAGCAGATTACGAAAACGGTTTTGCGTGTGATATAAATACCGGAAAGTGTACAATATCTTCCAATTCCAATGATGAGATTGAATCTTCATTATCAAATAGTAAAAGTGGAAAATTGATTTATGTGGGAGACCCAATATGCTCTACTTGTTTGGCATTTTCATCAGAAATTAAGGAGTTGAAAAAAGAGTTTGATGGAGAATTAGACTTTCAATTAGTATTAGGCGGGCTTAGACCTTACGGAACAGAGCCAATTACTAACATGAGAGATTATTTACTACCCCATTTTGATAACCTAGCTAAAATGACTGGACTCCCTATCAATAATAAAATCCTGTATGATAATTCATTTATCCTTGATACTGAACCTCCTTCCAGAGCAGTAGTCGTGATGAGAGCACTTGCTCCTAAAGTAGAAAATGAATTTTATGAGAGAGTGCAAAAAGCCTTTTATTTAGATAATAGTAATACTAATTATGTTGAAGCTTACTTAGATTTTGTAGAGGAATTTGGAATTAAAAAGGAAGTATTTAAAGAAAAATTTGAGTCTAATGAAATAAAAGAGTTAGTGAAATCAGATTTTGAATTTGCTCGCAAAATGGGTGTTAGATCTTTTCCCACGGTGTTGCTTGAGTCAAATGGCCAAATTTCAATTATTTCCCAAGGGTTTTCAAAAAGTGAGCTCATGATAGATAAAGTTAGGAGTCAGTTATATTCGAAATCAAGAGA
>DATEDY010000081.1:0-2915 GCA_035281405.1 Flavobacterium sp. | reverse complement strand
ATTGCTTTGGTGTTGATTACCATTGGTTGGTCAAAGCATAAAAAGCAAACAGATAGTAATGCAAAATTCAAATCAATCTTTGTTTTTTTTGGATTAGGATTGATTTTGATTTTAAGCAGAATTCCATGGTCATTATGGTTTTAGAATAAACAAAAAGTCCTTTTTATAGGGCTTTTTGTTTTTTGGGTACGGTATTTGAATTAGGATGTGTGATGTTAAATAAAATAGATATGATAAATAGAATTTTACTGGTAATTACCACATCAATAGCTGTGTTGTTGATTTCGAATTTCTCTTTTAGAAAATTTGATAAAAACGAATTCGTTCTGACCGAAATTCAGGATACAATTAAGCCGGACAGTATTGATAGTCTAGCGATTGATAGTCTTTCAATTGAAGAAGGATTGTATAACTACAAATTGTATAAAAGCAATTCACATGCTTCCTATTACTCTAATAAGTTTAACGGAAGAAGAACCGCAAGTGGAGAACGCTTCAATAATAAAAAATTTACCGCGGCACACCGAAAATTCAAATTCGGAACGATTTTAAGAGTGACTAACCTGCGCAACGGAAAACATGTTTTAGTCAAAGTTAATGACAGAGGGCCGCATGTCAGAAGTCGAGAAATCGATTTGTCTCGTGCTGCTTTTATGTACTTGGCTACAAACAAAGCCGGTGGGGAAATGCGTGTTAAAATTGAAATTGCACAGAAAAAGGAATGACCTACCAGCTTTGGTAAGGATGATTACTTAAATAAGCGTTGTAGTACTTTTCATCACCTGTAACTTCTTCTCCTAACCAATTCGGTTTGGAAAAATTTTCAGTTTCATCTTGTAGCTCAATTTCGGCTATAATTAAGCCATTATTTTCGCCTGAGAAGACATCTACCTCATAAATGTGATTTTCGAGAGGGATTTCGTATCTGATTTTGTCAATGACACCTTTTTCACACAAGGAAAGTAATTGCTCGGCATCAATTAATGGGATTTCTGTTTCCCATTCCAGTCTTGACGTGCCTGATTCGTTTCCTTTGCCTTTTATGGTCAAATAACCTTTTTTGCCTTTAATTCTGATTCTGACGGTTCTTTCGGGATTCGAATTCAAATAACCTTGGACTATTCTGTTTTTGGTTGTGGCCAAAGCTATAAAATCAGTGTTGGCAACTAAAAATTTGCGTTCTATTTCAATCATAGGATAAAGGTATTAAATTTGTCTTATGACCGAATCTATTCCTCAAAGAAAAATAATCCATGTCGATATGGATGCCTTTTATGCCTCTGTTGAGCAAATGGATAACCCTGCGCTTAGAGGGAAACCATTGGCTGTTGGTGGAAGTGAGGTTCGTGGTGTAGTTTCAGCAGCAAGTTATGAGGCGAGAAAATTTGGCGTACGAAGTGCTATGAGTGGTATACAAGCGAAGAGGTTATGCCCGGAATTAATATTCGTTCGACCGAGGTTCGATCGCTACAAGGAAATCTCTAAAAAAATCCAAAAAATTTTTCACGACTATACTGATTTGGTAGAACCACTTTCTTTAGATGAAGCCTATCTGGATGTGACTCAAAACAAAAAGGGAAATCCAAGTGCAAGTTTGATCGCTCAGGAAATTCGAAAAAGAATCTTTGAAGAAGTCGGTCTGACAGCTTCTGCTGGAATTTCAACAAATAAGTTCGTTGCTAAAATTGCTTCGGATTGCAATAAACCTAACGGTCAAAAAACAATCAATCCAGACGAAGTAGAACCTTTTCTTGAAAGTCTAGATGTGAAGAAGTTCTATGGAATTGGAAAAGTAACAACTGAGAAAATGTACCAGTTGGGTATTTATACCGGAGCCGACTTAAAATCGAAATCACTGGAGTATTTAGATGAGCATTTTGGGAAAAGTGGAAGGCATTACTATTATTTGGTACGTGGAATTTCAAACAGTGCCGTAAAACCGAATAGAACTACTAAATCAGTGGCTGCAGAACATACCTTCTACACCAATTTGACTTCGGAAATTTTTATGGAGGAAAAATTGGAACGCATTGCCGAAGAATTGTCCCGCCGCCTTCAGAAGCATAAAATTTCAGGAAAAACCATTACACTGAAAATTAAATACAGTGATTTTACACAACAAACCCGAAGTAAAACCTTGCCTTATTTTATTTCAGATAAAGGATTGCTGTTTGAAAATGCCAAAGAACTATTATATCAGGAACGAATGAAAGATTCAGTCCGTTTGCTGGGAATTTCGTTGTCAAACCTTAATACTGAAATAAAAAAAACCGTAGTTGTGCAACTACGGTTTGAGTTCTAATCTATAGGAAGATTATAGTATTTCTGATATACGTAAAGTATTAACCATCCCTTTTTCCACTACCGGCATGGCAGCAAGGTTGACTAAAATGTCTCCTTTTTGAACATAGCCTGTTTCATGTGCAATGGCATTGATGTCGTCAATGGTATCGTCTGTGCTGACAAATTTATCATAGAAGAAGGCGCGAACTCCCCATAACAGATTCAATTGTGTTAAAATTCTTCTGTTAGAAGTAAAGACTAAAACGTGTGCATGTGGTCTCCACGCCGAAACCTGGAAAGCGGTATAACCACTATTAGTTAAAGTGGTAATGGCTTTGGCTTCAATGTCGTCTGCTAAAATAGCAGCATGATAACAAATATGTTTTGTGATATAACGATTGGTTTTAATCTGTGGTTGTTTTTGCGGTACTTGGATTAGTGGTGAATCTTCAACGGCTTCAATGATTTGAGTCATTTTTTCGATAACCTGCACAGGGTAATTTCCAACAGAAGTTTCTCCCGAAAGCATTACAGCATCGGCACCATCCATTACCGAATTGGCAACGTCATTTACCTCTGCACGGGTTGGTGTTAAACTGGTAATCATTGTTTCCATCATTTGTGTTGCCACA
>DATEDY010000080.1:0-6832 GCA_035281405.1 Flavobacterium sp. | reverse complement strand
ACAATAAGACTGTGTCCGCCCAGTTCGAAGAAATTATCTGTAATTCCGACTTTATCAATTCCAAGGACTTCCTGCCATATTTCGGTAATTTTCTCTTCGTTTTCATTTCTCGGCGCGACATATTCTTTCCGGATGATATCTTCACCCGAAATGCCTGGTAATGCTTTCCGATCCACTTTACCATTAGGTGTCAAAGGCATATGTTCCAAAGCAACATAGAAAGAAGGCACCATGTATTCCGGTAATTTGCTTTGAAGATAACCTCTGATTTCTGTTTTTTCTATTTCCGAACCGGCAATGTAATAAGCAACCAATACTTTTTCTCCATTTACAGCTTTTGCTTCAACAACCGTTTGTTTAACTGCATCTGAAAATTGTAAAAGACATGTTTCAATTTCCCCTAATTCAATTCTGAATCCGCGGATTTTCACTTGATGGTCATTTCTTCCCAAAAATTCAATATTACCATCTGGTAACCAACGTCCCAAATCTCCAGTATCATACATTTTGGCACCGGAAACAAACGGGTTGCTGATAAATTTTTCAGCCGTCAATTCCGGTCTGTTCAAATAACCACGGGTCACACCCGCACCTGCAACATACATTTTTCCGACTACGCCCACAGATACCGGTTGCAAATTATTATCTAACAGATAAACCTGCGTATTATCAATTGGACGTCCAATTGAAAACGGTTTGTTTTCATCATACAGAAACTCTATTGAAGTCACAGTAGTTTCAGTTGGACCATATTCATTGTAAAAATCACAGTATTTGCTCCATTTATTAGCCAATTCAACAGAACAGATATCTCCTCCCGAAATCATACGTTTCAAAAACGGAAAATTACCCAGTTCAATCTTTTCCAATACTGACGGAACAGCGTGGCAATGCGTAATCTTGTTTCTCTCAATAAAGACAGTTAATTTTTCGGCATCAATGATGGTGTTTTTATTCGGAATATGTAAAGAAGCACCGTTAAAAAGAGCCAGAAATATCTGCTCAACCGAGGCATCAAAAGAAGTATTGGAAAACTGTAATATATTTTCATCTTCCGTAACTTTAAATTGCTTCGTTTGTGAATTTATTAAGTTGGCAACATTTGTATGCTCCACCATTACTCCTTTTGGATTTCCTGTAGTTCCAGAAGTATAAATCACATAAGCCAAATCATACGGTTGGTTTATCTTTTCAGCATTTGAACCGGAATACCCTTCTTGGATACTATCGAATTCTTCAAGAAATGCGTTATCAATTACTATTTTACAGTTACTGTCTTTTTCAATGAAATCAATTCTTTCCTGTGGATAACTTGAATCAATAGGAACATATGCGGCACCTGATTTTAAAATCCCCAAAAGAGCAATGATCATATTTTCGCTCCGTTCCAATCTGATTCCTACAAAATCATCCGGTATGATGTTATATTTCTCTCTTAAGTATTGGCCTAACTGATTGGTTTTAAAATTAAGCTCCGAATAAGTCAGCTTTGTTTCTTCAAAAACAACAGCAATATTATCCGGCGTTTTTTCTACCTGTGCTTCAAATAAATCTACAATTGTTTTATCTTTAGGATAATCAGCTTCGGTATCGTTAAAATCTGCTATTACTTGTTTTATCTCATTTTGGGATAAATAACTAATATCAGAAACAGGAAGATGGGATTGAGTCAGAACACGCTCCATTATATTCCCAAAATGACTTACAACTTTTTCTGCAAAATCATATGAATAAACTGCATCGTTGAAATTCAGATTAAAATTCAGACCGTTAACAGACTCAGAAAAAGTTAATTCCAGATCAAATTTAGTAAGTACTTTCTCCTGGTTGTTGTAATCTAAAATGTTAATCCCGGCTACTTGTTGCGAATTCTTTTCAAAATTGTCAATGTTCTGCAAGGTAAACAATACATCGAACAGAGGCGTTTTATTTGGTTCTCTCTTAATATTTAAGTTTTCGATCAATTCATCAAAAGGATAGATTTGATGTTCATAAGCGCCTAAAGTAACATCCCTCACATTAGCCAGTAAATCAGTGAAAGTGTTCTCTTCTTCAAATTGAGTCCGTAATGCCAATGTGTTTACATAAAATCCAATTTGATTTAGTAAATCAGAGTGCTCCCTTCCAGCTATGGGACTGCCTATTATTATATCTTTCTGATTTGTGTATTTGTAAAACAAAACATTTAAAACACTTACCAATCCCATAAATAAAGTAGAATCCTGAGACTTGCACAATGCAGAAAATTTCTCTAAAAGTGCAGCATCAAAATTTCTGTTTATCGTGTTTTTACTTAACTTATCTTCATTAGATTTGGTCAGTTTTTTGGGTAAATCCAATTTGACAATATCACCTTGAAATTGATTAAGCCAATACGTTTTATGCAATTGTGAATGATCATCCTTAATTTGGTCTTGCTGCCAGGATGCATAGTCTTTATATTGTATTGGTAATGGTGGTAACGGGTTGTCAATCTTATTCAGAAAAGCGTTGTATAGAATAAACAGTTCATTGATCATCACTTCCATTGACCATCCGTCACTGACAATATGATGAATCGTTAAAATGAATATAAAAGTATCCTCTGCTTTTTTAATCAACTTAACACGCATCAAACAATCCTTGGCTAAATCAAACGGATGCTTTGTTTCTTTTTCAATAACATCTTTCAGATTTTCATCAGAAATTCCGCCGGCTGCATCTATGATTTCAATCGTAAAATTGAGATCTTCAAAATCAACAATCTTTTGTCTGATTTCGGCATCCATTGTTTCTACAAATACTGTTCTCAAAGATTCATGTCTTTGTAATAACGCCTGAAAAACATCTTCCAGGATTGCAATATCCAAACTACCTTTAAATTCGAATGCACTGGAAATATTATAAGCAGCATTATGACTCTCCTGTTGGGATAAAAGCCACAATCTTTTCTGTGCGGAAGATATTATATAAGTTTCCTGTTGGTCTACATTCGGTATATTTTTATAAACTGTATTACTACCTTGTGAGCGCTTTAAAAAATTAATTATTTCTTCTTTTTTTAATTTAATTTCTTCCAATAACTCCTGAGTCATTACACCTTTTGGAGCATTTATATCCAGCTTCTCACCCAGTAAATTAAGCTTTATATTTAATGAGTTCAGTTTTTTTAGTAATGTTTGCATGCTTTACTTAATTAATTTCCTGTTCTGCTTCTTTCATCAGCATTCCCAGTTTCTCTGTTCTTTACGTTTACTTTACTGCTTCCAAACCTGTAGTTCAAAGTCAATTGTGCATATCTGGTATCAGAATAATAGTTACCATATCTGTAAACACCATTTACAGTTGAACCGAACCTCATTTTATCTGTTCTGAAAATATCATTTGCACGCAATGAGATTTTCAAATCTTTATTAAGCAATAAATATTGGAAAGTAAATGAAACCGAACCGGCAGATTCTATTCTGTTAACACCATAGGTTGCTACTGGTGAAAACACAAGATTAAGATTATATAGTAAGGTTTTATCTTTATTTAAAGTAAATTCATTGTTACTTGTGATCGATGTGTAAAAACCATCCACACCTTCCGCAGGAATGCCTACGGCTTCTGAAGTCAAATAATTTAAGATGTAAGTATTGTTACTGGTCCACCATTTAAACTTATTGAATGTATAAAGTTCAGAAAGTCCGTATCTTTTCACATTGAACATATTTCTGTATGTCAGGTTAACGGTAAAGTTATCGGAATCAGGGATACCAATCTGGCTGTACATGTTGTTCTCGATACTATAATAAAGCTTGCTCTCTAATTTTTTATAGGTATAACTTACTTCAAAATTATCGATGAAGTAAGGTTGAAGGAACGGGTTACCCTGTAGACTTAAAAACGGGTTCACATAAGTGATATTCGGGTTAAGATTCGTAAAATTCGGTCTTCCGATTCTTTTATTGTATCCAAATCTGATAGTCGAATTTTCTCTTGGAGTATAGGATACGTTAAGCGAAGGGAAAAGCTTTGTGTAATTATTACTTAGAGATTCATCCAAACTCGCATTAAACGATTTTGTCTGGGTAGCTTCCATCCTAAGTCCCATTTGGACTTCCACGTTGTTTCCAAACTTCTTATTCCCTGACACATACAATGCCTGTATGTTTTCGTCATAATTAAATTCATTAGCCGTTAGTGGCATATCTGTCACCGGCTGGTCCACTAATCCACTGTTGAAGGCAGAAATATCATTTTGTGTTTTTAAGAAGGAGAACTTACCTCCGAAACTCCAATTGAACAACTTATTAGGTAATTCAAAATCAGCTTTAGCTGAAAAATGCTTTGTTTTCTGTTTGTTGATATTGATCCCTTTAAAATACTGTATATCATCAGGATTATAAAATTCGGAAGTACCTTCATAAGGTCTTTTATCATTGTTTGAAGACTTAAAATAATCGAGATTCAAAGTCATTTTTTTTCCAAGAGTATCCAGCTTAATTTCATTAAACAGATTTATTGAATTAAGTACAGGTTTTTGGTAAACATAGGTATCTGATACAATATTCTTTTTAAGTTCTCCAGTTACTTCATCAGTAACCAATGTATTTCCGGGTCTGTCAACAAAAACTTTATTAAAATTGCCCAAGTATTGAACCCCAAACGTCCATTTTGGAGTTGCAGCGTACTCTGCACTCAGAACTGCATTCGTTCTTTTATAATCTCTTTTAAATAACTGATATGAATTCCATTCTTCCGTTGGATAATTAATTCGGTCTTTATAAATAAATTTCTCGGCACCATCTCTGTAATTTAATGAAGAATTGACACTTAATTTGTTTTCATTATACATAAAGTTACTCGTAATCGCACCTTCATCATCATATGATCTAAGTAAATAACTCGTTCCCAATGAAAGGCTTTTGGAATCTTTTTTTGCCTTTTTCAGTTTGATATTAATTAATCCACTATTTCCGCTAGCATCGTATTTAGCCGGAGGTGTTGTTATTACTTCAATACTTTTGATATTATCGGCAGGAATGGATTTTAATAAATTACTTAAATCATCTTGTCCTAACTCAATCATTTTGTCATCGATCAAAACCCTAACTGTGCTTTTACCCAACATTACGATGTTATTATTTTGCACCAATACCCCAGGAGTAATTTTCAAGGCATCCATTGCATCACCACCAGCAGCACCGATGGTTTTTTCAACACTAAAAACAGTCCGGTCAATTTTCCGTTCTATTATCTCATTCTTTTTTACAATGGTGACAGTTTCCAATACATTTTTATTGTTCACCTGGATTGTTCCCAAATTAACGTCACTGTTAAGTACTAAATCTTTTGAGTATAATACGTCTTGAAACTTACTGATTTCCAATTTGAATGTACCTGCCAGATATTCTATGGTAAATTCTCCGTTTTCATCTGTTAACTGATTTTTTAAAGGAACAGACTGATCAGATAAAAGGGTAACTTCTATAACTTCTAAAGGTTTATTATCAAGGGTGACAACTTTTCCGGAAATTTTGACTTGGGCGTTTAGCGCACCACTTAAAATAAGTAAAACAAATAATAAACGATTCATTTTTAATTTTTTAAATATTAATATTTTGATAAAAAAGCTACAGCGTGAAATTTTCAATTTCTTCTATTGAAACATCAGCTTTTTCATATGTACTAAAGGCTACAGTATTTTCGATCAATAATGATAAGTTTTCAAGAATTGTATTGTCAAACAAATCGACAATAGATAGTTTTACATCAAATTGCTTATGAATAATACTGATCAATCTTGTTGCATTTAAACTGTGACCGCCCAATTCAAAGAAATCATCAGCAACTCCGATATTATCAACTCCAAGAACTTCTTGCCAAATTGCTACTAACTTTTCTTCTATTTCATTTCTAGGAGCGACATACTTCTTTGTGGATAAATCTGATAAATCCGGATCTGGTAATGCTTTCTTATCTACTTTACCATTACGGGTCAAGGGAATTCTCTCTAAAGTAACCCACAACTGAGGTACCATGTAGTCAGGTAGCTTAGTCTTTAACTGGTCTTGGATGTAATGTTTATCAAACTCTCCTTCAATCACGACATAACCTACTAGTCGGTTATTACCATTTATATCTGCCTTGGTGAATACTACCGCTTGTTTGACTGACTCTATTTGAGTTAAAACACTCTCAATCTCTCCAAGCTCGATGCGATAACCTCGTATCTTTACCTGATCATCCTTTCTGCCTATGTACTCTATATTACCATCAACTAACCAGCGCGCCAGATCTCCTGTACGATACATCCGTCCGCCCTCTTCCTTACGAAAAGGATCTTTTACAAAACTCTTTTTGGTCTTTTCTTCATCTTTCCAATATCCTCGTCCTACTCCTATTCCAGATACACATAACTCACCTATTACCCCTACTGGCATCAATTGATCTGCATCTCCTAAAATGTATAACTGAATATTTCTGATAGGTTTACCAATCGAAATGTTACTACTTTCCGGTAAACTGGTCATATGATAAAAACTAACATCATCTGATGCTTCTGATGGACCATAAGCATTTGATACTCTCTTGCCGGGGTAATGACTAAACCATTGCTGTAAAACATCTTTTGTTACTGCTTCTCCTGTAACTAATAATGTGTCTACCTTTTCTAAATAAATACCATCATCAAATGAAAATAAAGACTCTAAATACGATGGAACTAATTGTAAAATATTGATCTGCTCTTTTGACACTGATTTTAAAAACAAGGAAACGTCTTTTATAACATCATCACTATAAATCACGATACTGCCACCTACGATCAAATTATTCAATAATTGCCAAATAGATATATCAAAGGTAC